>VXNE01000588.1:0-14618 GCA_009840715.1 Gammaproteobacteria bacterium | reverse complement strand
CTCGACGCGACAACACCTCATCCGCGCCACCGGGACCGGAGAACGACATGTCCATCCTGCCGGGGCTTGTAGGGGCCGGGCTTGTCCCGGCCCGCGCCAGACTTGGGGGAATCTGCAAGACGGGCGGGGCCGAGCCCCGCCCCTACGAACTCGACGCGACAACACCTCATCCGCGCCACCGGGACCGGAGAACGACATGTCCATCCTGCCGGGGCTTGTAGGGGCCGGGCTTGTCCCGGCCCGCGTCAGACTTGGGGAATCTGCAAGACGGGCGGGGACGAGCCCCGCCCCTACGGACCCGTTGACCGAGCGCGCAGGGCGCATCAGCATCTGGCGATAGGACTGTGCCGGCGGTAGAATGCCTCGTTTGGCGCGCGCATCTCTGCCGTGCGCCGCTTCGCGACGACCGTGGCGAAGGACGGGGAAGGGGGACTCTCGAAACGTGTCGTTGCTGCTGCCGCTGGTCCTTGCCACCGCCGTGGGTGGCGACAGCGGCCCGCCCCTGCACCTGACCGAAGCCCCGCCCGGCACGTCCGTCTCCGTCGACGGCCGGCTCGACGAAGAGATCTGGCAGTCCGTGCCCGCGTCGTCCTCGTTCCGGGTGGTCCAGCCCGACACCATGCAACCCCCGCCGCACCGCACCTCCGTGCGGTTCTTCTACACGACCCAGGGGCTCTACGTCGGCGCGGACATGGAGCAGCCGCCGGAGACCCTGGTCGAGCGCCTGAGTCCGCGGGACCAGGGCTACCTCACCCGGGACGCTTTTACCTTGAACCTCGACACCTCGGGGGAAGGACGTTACGGCTTCTGGTTCCAGGTGGCCCTCGGCGGCAGTCTGTCGGACGGTACGCTGCTGCCGGAGCGGGAATACAGCTTTACCTGGGACGGTGCGTGGCGGGCCGCGACGGCGCGCACGGACACCGGGTGGTCCGCGGAGCTGTTCGTGCCCTGGGCCGTCGTCAACATGCCCCGGACCGAGGGCAAGCGCCGGCTGGGCTTCTTCGGCCAGCGCTCCGTGGCGTACCTCGACGAGCGCTGGGGCTGGCCCGCGTTGCCGTGGTCACGCCCGAAGTTCATCTCGGACTTCCAGCCGCTGGTGCTCGAGGGCGTGAATCCGCGCCACGAGTACGCCGTGGTCCCATATGCTTCGAGCACGTATGACCGCCTGGCGGAGAGCGTCTCCGGCAAGGTAGGGGTGGACCTGCGCTGGCGTCCGTCGTCGGACCTGCGGGTGACCGCCACCCTGAACCCCGACTTCGGCAACGTCGAGGCGGACGACGTGATCGTCAACCTGTCGGCGTTCGAGACGTTCTACCCGGAGAAGCGGCTGTTCTTCCAGGAGGACCAGGAGATTTTCGTCACCTCGCCGCGGGCGAGCACCTTCAGGCGCAGCTCCTCTCCCCCGTTCCTCCTCCTGCACACGCGGCGCATCGGCGCGCCGCCGGAACGGCCGCGGCTCGCGGACGGACGCACGGCCGAGGACGCGGCTTTCGCCCGGCCGACGGAACTGCTCGGCGCGGCGAAAATGACGGGGCAGCGCGGAGGCCTGCGCTGGGGAGTTCTCGCCGCGATGGAGGACGAGACGACCTTCACGGCCACCGACTCCGCGGGGCGCAGCGAACGCCTCCGGCAGCGGGGCCGGGACTTCGAGGCGGTCCGGGTGCTCTACGAGCGCACCGAGGGTCCGTACCGGGCCCTCGGCTGGATGTCGACCCACGCGGACCGGCTTCACGGCGAAGCCCACGTGCAGGCGTTGGACGGGCACTTCCAGAATGCCGACGGAAGCTGGCGGGCGGACGCGCAGCTGGTGTCTTCGGACGTGGAGGATACGCGCGGCCACGGCGGTTTCGTCGACCTCGTCTGGGCTCCCCGACAGGGGTTGTCCCACCAGGTCTCCGTTGATCACTTCGACCCGGACCTCGAACTCAACGACATGGGTTATCTGTACCGGAACGACCTGACCCGCTACCAGTACCGTTTGCGGACGCAGCGCTCCGACCTCGGCTGGGTCAAGGACAGGTGGTCGAGCATCGGCGTCGACTGGGGACACAACGCAGAGGGCGAACGCGTGGCGTCCAGGGTCGGTGTCTACCAGAGCTACCGTCTGCACAACCAGGGACAAGTCCGGCTGCGGGGCGGTTTCGATGCCGCTGGCCTCGACGATCGGGGGGCGTTTGGAGCGGGGACCTTCGAGATCAGGGATCGATGGGACCTGAACACCTCCTATGAGTCCGACAGCTCCAGGCGCTTCTCCTACGAGCTGGGCATCGGCTGGGAGGACGAACCCCTCGAGGGGGGCAAGGCGATGTACCAGGCGGAGCTTACCTGGCGTCCGACGGACCGCCTGACGTTCGAGGCTGGACTGGACTACGTGACGCGGGACGGCTGGCTGCTCTACCGGGGCGGTGACCGCATGACGTCCTTCGAGGCGGAGCAGTGGATTCCCCGCTGGAACTTCGACTTTTTCCCGAGCGCGCGTCAGCAGTTCCGCGTGGCTTTCCAGTGGGTAGGAGTCCACGCGAGCGATACGGCGTATTACCGGCTGCCCGGGGGAGCGGGCGCCCTGATCCCGACCACGGACGGAGCCGACACGGACGACGCCTTCACGATCTCGGAACTCGCCCTGCAGGTCCGGTACCGCTGGGAGCTTGCCCCGATGTCCGATCTGTTCGTCGTGTATACGCGGCATGCCAGCCTGCCGAGCGCCGTGGGCGAGGGATTCACGGGCCTGTTCTCGACCGCGCTGGACGAACCGATCGCCGAACAACTGGTCGTCAAGGTCCGCTACCGCCTCGGCACCTAGGAGGCCGCGCCTCGCGCGTTCCCGGAGATGACGTGCGCACGGAGAAAGCGGACAATTCCGCGGGACGTTCAGGGGGACGTATATCCATGGCCGCGCTCGACGGACTCCGTATTCTCGACATGACCCAGTGGGAGGCGGGCACGTGCTGCACGCAGTCCCTCGCCTTCCTCGGGGCCAAGGTGGTGAAGGTTGAGCAGCCGGACGTGGGCGATCCGGGACGGCGTCTCTGGGGCAGTGATACCGACTCCGAGTACTTCGTCAACTGGAACAGCAACAAGCGCAGCGTCACCATCGACCTCGGCAACGCGGCCGGGCGCGAACTGCTGCTCGCGATGGTCCCGCACTACGACGTCTTCGTGGAGAACTACGGCCCGGGCGTGGTGGAGAAGCTCGACATCGGCTACGACGTGATGCGCGGGATCAAGCCGGACATCATCTACGCGCGCATCAAGGGGTTCGGGACGAGCGGGCCGTACGCGCACTACAAGTGCATGGACATGGTCGCGCAGGCCGCGGCCGGGGCATTCTCCGTCACGGGCTACCAGAACGGACCGCCCCTGCGGCCCGGCGTGACGATGGGTGACGCGGGCACCGGCATGCAGGCGGCGCTGGCGATCTCCGCGGCCTGGGCGCAGAAGCTGCGTACCGGCGAGGGCCAGCTCATCGAACTCTCCATGCAGGAAGCCATGACGTACTACATGCGCACGGCCATCTCCTACTCGAACTTCGGCAACGTCCCGACGCCGCGCCTGGGCGAGAGCGACAACGCGTTCGTGGCGCTCTATCCCTGCGCGCCCGGCGGACTCAACGACTACGTCTTCCTGATGGCGGTGAACCCGCGCATGTGGACGGCCGTGTGCCGCGTGATCGGCAAGCCCGGCCTGCTCGAGGATCCGCGGTTCGCGACGGCGGACAGCCGCCGGGAGCAGCGGGAGGCGCTGATCGACGAGATCGCGGAGTGGACGCTCGCGCACACCAAGCGGGAGGCGATGGAGGCGTTCGCGGAGGCCGGCGTCTGTGCGAGCCAGGTGTACGAGACCCACGAGCTGTTCTCCGATCCGCACCTGGTCGAGCGTGGGTTCGTGCACGAGCTCGACCACCCCGAACACGGTGCCGTGCGGGTTCTCGGCTGGCCGGCGCGCATGTCGCGGAGCAGCGTGCCGATCGAGGCGGCGCCGCTCCTCGGCGAGCACACGGACGAGGTACTCGCGGAGGATCTGGGCCTCGATGCGGCGGCTCTCGCGCGCCTGCGCGAACGGGGCGCCATCGGTGCCCCTCGCCAGGGGCACGCCCGCCGGGGCGAGCGCCACGACGCGGCCGCGGGCTGAATCGCCATGGCCGCCAAGGAAGGGCGACCGGGCCCGCTCGACGGCGTCCGCGTCATCGACTTCACCAACGTCGTGGCGGGTCCCTACGCCGCGATGATCCTCGCGGACCAGGGCGCCGACGTGATCAAGATCGAGGGACCCCGCCGCCGCGACTTCGCCCGGGGCGCGGGCGAGGGCGCGTCGCAGCTCAACTCGGTGTTCCTGAACAACAACCGCAACAAGCGCTCGCTTTCGGTGGACGCGACCACCGACGCGGGGCGCGAGATCCTGCTCCGTCTCGCCGCCACGGCGGACGTCTTCGTGCAGAATTACCGACCTGGCGTGATGACCCGGCTCGGCATCGACGAGCCGGCCGTCCGCGCGGCGAGTCCGAAGATCGTCTACGTCTCCATGAGCGGCTTCGGGGAGACCGGCCCGTTCGCGCACAAGCCGGTCTACGACCCGCTCATCCAGGCGCTCTCGGGATTGACGACCGTGCAGGCGGGTTCCGACGACGCCCGTCCGAAGCTCATCCGCACCATCCTGCCGGACAAGCTGACCGGGATGACCGCCGCCCAGGCGATCTCGAGCGCGCTGCTCGCCCGAGAGCGGACGGGCGAGGGCCAGCATGTCCGCCTCTCGATGCTCGACTCGGTGGTCGCGTTCATGTGGTCCTCCGACATGGGCGAACAGACGTTCCTCGACCGGGAGGTCTCGGCCCAGGCCGCCGCCACGATCATCGACCTGATCTACGACACGAAGACCGGCTACATCACGATCTCGACGATGACGAACGACCAGTGGGCGGGTTTCTGCCGCGCCGCGGGACGAGAAGATCTCATCGCGGACCCGCGCTTCCGGAGCGCCGGCGCCCGCCACCGGAACGCGGACGAGCGGCTGGATCTCATCCAGGACGTGCTGCTGACCCGCACCGCCGACGATTGGCTCGAAGCCCTCGATGCCGAGGGCGTACCGTGCGCGCCGGTCCTGACGCGAAGCCAGGCCGTGGAGCATCCCCAGCTGCAGGCGAGCGGCATCCTGGTCGAGAGCGAACACGCCCACGCCGGGCGCCTTCGACAGGCCCGCAACGCGGCGGTGTTCGAGGGCGCGCCGATGCGGATCCGCCACGGCGCGCCGCTGCTCGGAGAGCACACGGCGGAGGTCCTCCGGGAACTCGGCTATGCGGAGTCCCAGGTCGAGGGTTTCGTCGAGGCGGGCGTCGTGAGCGTCACCCGGGACCAGGCGGACCACGACCCGTAGCGGCGCCTGCTCGCGCAGGGTGCATCCCAGCTTCATCGGTGCGTAGAATCGGTCCCCGTGCCGCGAGGGACGGGGAAGAGGGGAGCGTCATGTTGGGTATCGTCTGTCGGGCGGCGTGGGGCCGGAGCGCCCTGTGCGTTGCACTATTGGTTGCGTGGGTGGCCCCCGCGACGTGGGCGGCCGAGATCGAGGAGATCGTGGTCACCGCGGAGAAGCGGGAGTCGTCCCTGCAGGAGACGCCGATCGCGGTGTCGGCGGTTTCGCGCGAGAGCCTCGAGACGCGGGGCATCGACGGCTTGCGGCAGGTGCAGTTCGCCGTGCCCGCGCTCATGTTCAACGAACTCGCGGACATGGCCCAGATGACCATGCGGGGCGTCGGCGTCGACATCTCGGAGATGAGCGCCGAGCCCGGTGTGGCCCTGCACACCGACGGCGTCTACCGCGGCGGGCTGGTGTCGTCGGCGTCGCTGCTCTTCGACCTGGAACGCGTGGAGGTGCTGCGGGGACCGCAGGGCACGCTGTTCGGGCGCAACTCGACGGGTGGTGGCGTGAACGTCGTGACGCGGCTGCCTGGGGAAGAACCGTCTTTCGACGCGCACGCGCTCTACGGCGACTACGGCCGCACGCGTGTCGAGGTCTCCGGTGACGCGCCCATTTCGCCGGGCGTGTTTTCGGTCCGCGCGGCGGTCGCGCACGACGAGCGCGACGGGTACGCAAGGAACCGGCTGCTCGGCCGGGAGGAAGACGCGTCGACGGCGACGATGGCCAAGATCGCGGCGGTCATCAACCCGAGCGACCGCCTGGAGATCGTGCTGCGCGGCGAGTACCTGGACAGCGAAGTGACCGGGCCGACCTGGGTCGTGACCGACGACCACCCCGTGCCGCCACTCCTGCTCAGCACCGGTAACCCGGGCGGCATACTGAGCGTGCCCGGGACCGTCTGCGGCCCGATAACCTGTGCCGAAGCGCTCGGACTGAATCTCAGTTCGCCCGGCACCTGGAGCAACGATCCGCGCAACCCGTATTCGACCGGCGGCTACGGCTCGGAGAAACAGTCGCAGGGCCTGTCGGCCGTGGTGTCGTGGGACGCCACCGAGTCCGTGGAACTCAAGTCCACCACCGCCTGGTTCGAGATCGACCAGGCGTGCCCGATGCAGAGCATCGACGGGTCCGACATCGACTCGCTGACGATGGGGTGCTATCAGGACAACATCGAGTGGTCGCAGGAGTTCACGCTCACCGGGTCCACGGAGCGGTGGGACTGGATCGGCGGGGTCTACTACTACACTTCGGACATCGAGGAGTTGTGGGACTACGAACTGCCGGCGTTCCAGGCGACCTTCGAGGCCATCTTCGGGCTCTTCGGGGGCCTCGGCGGTCCGCTGCCGCCGGGGTCGCTGGCGGCGTTCGGAACCAAGATCGACGGAACGGTCACGGGCGTGCCCTTCCTGCAGTTCAACATCTTCCAGGACACGACCTCCAAGGCCGTCTACGGACAGACGACGTACAACTTCTCCGACCGGCTGCGCGGAACGGTAGGCATGCGCTGGACGGAGGACACCAAGGAGTACACGCAGACGGTGGTGAACAACCTCGGCGGTGACTTCTGCATGGACCTCCGCCTCGAAGACGAGTGGAGTGAGGTCACCGGCAAGGCAGGTCTCGACTACGACCTGTCGGCCGACACGATGGTGTACGGATCCGTCTCAGCCGGATTCAAGTCCGGCGGGTTCAACGGGGGCACCTGCAACGACCAGTTCGACCCGGAGAACCTCCTGGCGCTGGAAGTGGGCAGCAAGTCGCGTTTCTTCAACAACACGATGCAGCTCAACCTGTCGGCGTTCTACTACGACTATGCCGAGTTCCAGGCGCGGCTGTTCGTGAACAATGCGTCGATCGTCGAGAACGCCGCGGACGCGAAGACGTACGGCTTCGAGGCGGAGTTGCTCTGGCTTGCGACGGACCGCTTCCGGGTGGAGGGATCGCTCTCGTTGTTGAACGCGACGTTCGAGGACTTCCTCTCCACCGACCCGCTCAATCCGCACATCGGGATGGACTGCGACGCGACGGGTCTCGGTTGCCTGCAGCAGCTCAAGGGGAACGACCTGCTGCGGGCGCCGGACGTGAAGGCGACGCTGTCCGCGGAGCTCGATTTTCCGCTGCCCCGGGGCGGACTGGTCACCTTACGGGGCGAGTACGCTCACGTGGGCGATCATTACCACACCGTGTTCAACAACGACTTCGCCCGGCAGGACGCCTTCGGCCTCACGAATGCACGGGTGATGTGGAGTCCGGGAGGGCGCGTGGCCGATGGCGTGCGCGTGATGGCGTTCGTGGATAACGTCGGCGACGAGGAGTACGCGCTGATGCACACGCCCAACGCCACCACCGGGGGTACGCTGTCGAATTACGCGCCCCCGAGGACGTGGGGCATGTCCGTGCGCTATTCGCGTTGAGCGGGCGGGGGCGCC
This sequence comes from Gammaproteobacteria bacterium, assembly GCA_009840715.1. GTDB lineage: Bacteria > Pseudomonadota > Gammaproteobacteria > Pseudomonadales > Azotimanducaceae > VXNE01. The sequence continues at coordinate 6,777 of VXNE01000588.1, read as the reverse complement.
AGGTCATGGAAGAAGAAGCCGTCCCGGTGCACGGTCTGCCCGTGCCGGAAATCGACCGCGTACGCAAACCCGGGGCCGTCGGAGACGAAGGTGTGGAACTCCCCGTTCTCTCCGCAGGGGTCCACGGACTCGGGTAGCGCGTCCAGAAACGCGTGGTCGAAGGGGCGCCCGGCGAACGATTCACCCAGTACCCGGGCGTCTACGCAGACCGTCACCGCGCGGAAGCCCCGCTCGACGAACGCCCGCGCCAGCGACGCGGTGGACCGCTTCCATAGCGGGAACAGACCTCTGAGGCCGCTTGCGGCAAGCTGCCGCTCGCGGTACGCGCGCAGGTCTTCGAGGAAGATGTCGCCGAACGCGACGCGGCGGATGCCCTGCGCCCGGAAGCTTGAGAAGGCCTCGCCCATGGCCTTCTCGTAGATGGCGTTGGACGACTGCGGGGGCACCACGACCTCGGTCACGGGCAGGCCGAGGGACTCCGCCTGGGTCCGGGCCAGGCTCCGCCGCACACCGTGCATGCTCACCCGGTCATATGCGTCCGTGACGGTAGTGAGCAGGGCGACGACGCGATAGCGCCCGCGCCGCCGGATCTCCTGCAGCGCCATGACGCTGTCCTTGCCGCCGCTGAAGCACAGGACGATCGGCTCAGGTTCCGGCGCTCGCGACGAGGACACTACGGCCGATAGCTCTCAAGCTCCCGCTTGACGACCGGCGCCAGGAGATAGAGCCCGATCAGGTTCGGAATGGCGACGACGAAGATCAGGGCGTCCGCGAGATCGACCAGGGCGCCGAGGGTAATGCTCGAGCCCACTATCACCGTCAGGCAGTAGAAGGTCTTGAAGCCGAGATCGCGCATCCGCCCCTCGCCGACCAGGTAGGTGAACGCCTTCAGCCCGTAGTACGCCCAGGCGATCATCGTGGAGAAGGCGAAGAGCACGGTGGCGATGGCGAGCGGGACCGGCGACCAGGACAGCGTCGACGCGAACGCGCGGGTCGTCAGCTCCACGCCGCTCACGTCACCGTTGGCGAGTGCCGGGTCGTAGATCGTCGTGATGATGACGAGGGCCGTCATCGTGCAGATGACGACCGTGTCAATGAACGGTTCGAGCAGCGCCACGAACCCCTCGCTGACGGGTTTCGGCGTCCGCGCCGTGGCATGGGCGATGGCGGCGCTGCCGAGCCCCGCCTCGTTCGAGAACACCGCGCGGCGGAAGCCGATGATGATGACGCCGATGATCCCCCCCGCAACGCCCTCGGGGGCGAAGGCGCCGTTCCAGATGGCGACGAACGCGGCGGGCACGCGGTCGGCGTTGAGGCCGATGATGACTAGGGCGGAAACGACGTAAAGGAGCGCCATGGTCGGCACCAGGCGTACCGTGGTGTTCGCGATGGTGCGGATGCCGCCGACGATGACGAGGCCCACCAGGACGGCGAGCAGCGTGCCGACGAGCCAGGCGTTGTCGGCCAGCAGCGCGCTGCCGGTCACTTCGACCACGATGGCCGTCGCCTGGTTGGACTGGAACATGCTCCCGATGCCGAGGCAGCCGATCACCAGGCTCGCGGCATAGAAGGCGCCGAGCGCCTTGCCGAGGCGCGGCCACCGGCGTTCTGCCAGCCCGCGTTCCAGGTAGTACATCGGTCCGCCGGAGACGGACCCGTCCGGGTTCTCGCGCCGGTAGAGCACGCCCAGGGTGCACTCGGCGAACTTGGTGGACATGCCGAGCAGGCCGGAGACGATCAGCCAGAACGTGGCCCCGGGGCCGCCGATGGAGATCGCGACGGCGACTCCGGCGACGTTGCCGATTCCCACGGTGCCGGAGACCGCCGTCGTGAGCGCCTGGAACTGCGTGACCTCGCCCGGGTCGCCCGGCGCCTTGTACCGGCCGGACACCACGCGGATCGCATGCAGGAAGCCGCGCACATTGACGAAGCGCAGGTAGATCGTGAAGAAGACGCCGCCGGCGACGAGCCACACGACGATCAGCGGGACATCGGCGCCGAGCAGCGGGACGCTGTAGAAGATGAAGGCGGACACCAAGTCGGCGACGGGGCGCATCGCCGCATCGATGAAACGGTCCATGTCCCCCCGCGAACCGGCCGGCGCGCGCGCCGGATGGGACGCCATGATAAACGGGTGCGGGACGGGTCGCATCGGAGGAGCGTCGGGAAAACCCGGTGCCGTTTGTCCCCCGGGCAAGTTGCGCGTCAGCGAGAACTTGCCACGCGACCGCCAGGTCGCGCGTTGTGGCCCGCGCGCGGCCCGGTTTACCATCGCCCGGATGGACGAACGGGACTACTGCTCGGACCTGTGCACCGCGGCGGGCGAGCCGATGGCCGGGACAGCACCGCGGGTGGATGTCTGGCTGCTGCTCGAGTACGCGCCGGTGTGGCGCCGCAAGGCGCTCGCGGACAACGACCTCTCGGCACCCGTCGGAGATTGGCTGCGGGCACAGGTGCAGGCCTTCGAGGCCATGGGCCTGGCGGTGCGCCCGCAGTTCGTGCGGCGCCCCGAGATCGACACCGACCGCACGACGCTGTTCGTCGCCCGCTCCGGGGGGCTGTTCCAGTTCGAGTCCGTCGGCTATGACGCCATGCGGACGCTTGACCTGACGCGCGAGGAGACGCTCGCGGAGCGCTTCACCCGGGTCGAGACGCCGCGATACTTCGTGTGCACCAACGGTCAGCGCGATCTCTGCTGCGCGCGCTACGGTCTGCCCGCCTATCGCGAACTGCGTACCCTCGTGGGCGGGCGCGCATGGCAGACGACCCATGTCGGCGGCCACCGCTTCGCGCCCAACGTCGTGGTCCTGCCCCAGGGCGTGCTCTACGGACGCGTGCGGCCGGACGAAGTCCCGGAGTTCGTCGCTGACGTCGAAGCCGGGCGGGTATCGAGGTCCCATGTGCGGGGCCGCTCCGCTTTCCCGCCGGAGGCGCAGGCGGCGGAAGCGCTGCTGGACGAACCGGTGCTGGAACTCGTCGACACCGACGGCGGCGGCGTGGTGCTCCGTACCCCGGCGGGCGAGCGGCGCGTGGGCGTCTCCCAGGACCGTCCGTTCGACATCGTCGCGAGCTGCGGCGATGCCGAGACCAAGCGCGTGCACGCGTTCAGCGCGCGGCCTTCGCCTCCGAGCGCATCCGCTCCGTAACGATCCGGCACAGCGCCGCGGTCGAGGCCCGGGCGTCCTCGGTGGGATGGAATGCGGGGCCGATGGAGACCTCGTATGCCCGCGCCTCCTTGTTGAGCAGTTCGCGGAACAGCGTGATGTCGCGCAGTTCCTCGTGGATGAGCCAGAAACAGTAGAAGAGCAGGGAGTTGCGCCCCAGGATGTGCATCGGAATCATCGGCGCGTCGAACCTGCGCGCGAGGTTCACGGCCGTCGTCTGCCAGGGCCGTTCCCTGAGTCCGTGCAGCGAGGGCCGGGCCAGTCGCCCGGACGGGAAGATCACCACCAGGCGTTCGCGCCGGAACGCCTCGACGGTGGCGCGCAGGGTCTCCCGGTTGCGTGCATGCGTGCGCTTCGCCTCGATCCACTCCACCGGGATGATCGTGTCCGCCATGCCGGGCGAAACGCGGATCGCGTCGCGGTTCGCGAAGAACGTGATGTCCGTGCGCCGCTCCTTGAGCGCGTCGAACACCGCGACCCCGTCCGCGATGCCGGTCGGATGGTTGGGCGCCACGATGGCGCGGCCCGTGGGGGGGACGTGTTCCGCGCCCCGCACGCGCACGTCGAGCGTCAGGGAAGCGCTCAGGTAGCGCAGCGCTTCCTCCCCCGTCATCGCCATGATCGCGTCGGCCATCTCGATGGCGGCGCGGTAGCCGAGCAGAGGTCGCAGCCCGGCAAGGAGCACGCGCCAGACAGTGGGATGGCGCATCAAGCGCGTGGCGCGCTCCTCGATCAGGGTGTCGACGATGTGGGTCACACCGGGGTCGGGTCTGCTCCGTTCGCGTGCGTGGTAATGAACTCCGCGACCGCGCTGTTGAACCGGGCCGCGTCCTGCATGTTCACTCCGTGCCCCGCGTCCATCTCCACGACGCGGAGCCGCGGCATGTGCGCTTCGGCGAACCGGCGGTGGGGTACGAAACGCTTCTCGAAGCGGCCGCAGGCGAGGAGCGCCGGCACCCGGTTCGTCCCGATGTCCGCGCGCACGCTCGCTTCCGGCGTCGTGTGGCGGATCGTGTTCGCGACGCCGCGGGGGTCGAGGAGTTTGGTGTCTCGCAGCAGCGCGTCCCGGACATCGGCCGGCAGGCGCCGGGCGTGCTTCGGGTGCACGGGAATGCGCTCGATGGCCGGCATGCCGCCGCGTTCGATGGCATCGCCGGATTGCGGTCCGGACTCCGACCACTGCTTCATCTGTACCGCGTCGGCGAAGGCGGACATGGAGTTGGTGAAGACCTGGCCGAGGACGCGCTGCGGGTAGGTGAGGGCGTACCGGATCGTCAGCGCCCCGCCGAGCGAATAGCCGCAGACGAACCAGGATTCCGCGCCGAGTTCCGCGCGGATGGCCTCCATCGCGGCCATGTAGCCTTCCGGCTTGTAGGGGACGTCCTGGTCGGGAGCGGGAGAACGGCCGTGCCCCAGCAGTTCCAGGGTGACCGGCCGGCACACCTCGCCTAGCAGTGCGAGGTTCGGCGCCCACTGCGCCCGGCTCGACAGGAAGCCATGCACGAGCAGCAGGTACGGGCCGGTCCCGGGATGGACCTCCCAGGCGGGCGCCGTCACAGGGCCGCGGCCACCGCGCCGCAAAAGTCCGTCGTGCTGGCGGAGCCGCCCTGGTCGGGCGTCAGGGTCCGGCCGTCGGCGTACACCCGGGCCAGGGCGCCGCGAATCCGCTCGCCCTCCCGCTCGAAGTCGAGGTAGTCGAGCATCATCGCGGCCGACAGCAGCGTCGCCGTGGGATTGATGACGTTCTGGCCGGCGATGTCCGGGGCGGTGCCGTGGGCCGGCTCGAAATAGGCGTAGTCGTCGCCGTAGCAGCCGCTGGCCGCGAGCCCGAGGCTGCCGACGAGCCCGCCGGCGGCGTCGGACAGGATGTCGCCGTAGAGGTTCGGCATCACCACGACGTCGAAGCGTTGCGGTTCGCGGATCATGCGGCAGGCGAAGTCGTCGACGATGAACCAGTCGAACTCGACGTCGGAATAGCCGCTCGCCGTCTCCCGCGCGACTTCCAGGAAGAAGCCGTCGCTGCCGGCGAGCATGTTGTGCTTCGTGGCGCACGTGAGGTGGCCGCGGCGCTTGCGGGCGAGCTCGCAGGCGAAACGCACGACGCGTTCCGTCCCTTCCTGCGTGATCGCCTTGATCGCGTACTTCCCGGTACCGATCTCGTGCACGGGCCGGCGGATGGTGCGGCCGACCAGGTTCAGCGGCGCGAGGTCCTCGAGGGGTCCCTCGCAGGCGACGTAGAGGTCCTCCAGGTTTTCCCGGACGATGGCGAAGTCGATCCCCTCGGCGTCCTTGAGCGGGGTCGCACAGCCGGGCAGATGCAGGCACGGCCGGACGTTGGCGTAGGTCTCCTTGCCCCAGCGCAGGTACATGAGCGCCGCGCCGGAAGAGCTACTTGTAGAACCGAAGAACGTGGTGTCGGCGCGGTCGATGATGTCCCGCGCCGCGTCCGGGAAGATGTTGCCCGTCTTCTCCCGCGCGGTCTCGCCGACCTCGGGATAGACGAAATCCAGTCCGATGTTGAGGGAGGCCAGCAGTCGCACGACGGGGCGCATGGCTTCGGGGGCGGCGTCGTCGCCCTCGATCACGGCAATGGTCTTGATCATCGGACGATTTTGGCAAAACCCCACCCGCATGGGCAATTTCGTGGCGGCACATGCCGGGCCACGGCGCGGGTGCGGTGTAGACTGCTTGGGTTCGAAAGGAGGGCGCCCATGCACGATCTGCTCATCAGGAACGGCTGGATCATCGACGGCGGCGGCAGTCCGCGGTTCCACGGCGATGTCGCGGTCCAGGACGGCCGCATCACGCGGATCGGACGCATCCGCGAGCGCGCGAGGCGGGAGATCGACGCGGAGGGCCACATCGTGGCGCCCGGCTTCGTCGACGGCCACACCCACATGGACGCACAGGTCTTCTGGGACCGGCTCGGATCCTGCTCCTCCTACCACGGCGTGACGACCGTCGTCATGGGCAACTGCGGCTTCACCCTCGCGCCGTGTGCCGAGCGGGACGCGGGCTTCGTGTTCCGCAATCTGGAACGCGCGGAGGACATCGCGCCGGAGGCGATGCAAGCCGGCATCGAATGGTCGTGGGAGACCTTCCCCGAGTTCCTCGACACCATCGACGCACTCCCGAAGGGCATCCACTACGCGGGCTACATCGGCCACTCGGCGCTCCGCACCTACGTGATGGGCGAACGTGCCTTCACGGACCAGGCGACACCCGACGAACTGGCCCGCATGTGCGCCCTGGCGAAGGAGGCCGTCGAGGCCGGCGCGATGGGGTTCTCCACCTCCCGCACCACGAACCACGTCACGGCGGACGACCGGCCGGTGGCGAGCCGCGCGGCGGACTGGGACGAGGTGCGGGCCATCGTCTGCGCCGTCGGAGAGACGGGGCGGGGCGTGTTCGAGATCGCGGGCGAGGCGCCGGGGCGCAGTCCGGAGCGGCTGCGCGACTACCACGAACGCCTGCGGGACCTGGCCGTCGACTCCGGCGTCACGCAGACCTGGGGCATGTTCAGCACGCGGCGCGCGCCGGACTTCTGGCGTCCCTACTTCGACCTGGCCGAGGAGACGGCCGCCGCCCTCCGGGTTTTAAACATATACGCGCC
>VXNE01000139.1 GCA_009840715.1 Gammaproteobacteria bacterium | reverse complement strand
GATAAAACAGGTTCATCGTCATTCCCCTCGATGGGCAAGACTGCAAGCGGCGCCGAATATACGGACCGCGGCGGCGGGTGCATGAACGACAACTGAACGAGCGGAGGAATGCCGGACTTACACCGGGACGCGATCCCGGGCGGTGGTGCGGGTTGACAGGTCGGTCCCCACGTCGCAGGGTACGTCCGGCTGCGGTAGTGCCAAGGAACCCACGACCGGGAGGTCATGCACATGAGACTGCAGGACATCTGCGAAGAGATCATGGAGGACGTGGACGGCGCCATGGGCTGTGCCCTGGTTGACCTCGGGACGGGCCTGCCGCTCGCCATGACCGTGACCTCCGACGAACTGCTGGCGTCCGGTGCGATGGAGACGCTATCCGCCGCCGGGACGGACTACTTTCGAGGCGAGGTGAACCACCAGCTCCGGAGCGCGATGGGCGGCGATCCGGGCGACGAGGGTTTCGTCGAGGAAATCCAGACGACGACCGACGAGACCTACCACTTCATGTGCGTCGTGCCCGGGAACAAGCAGACCGTCCTGCTGCTGATCACCGACAAGACGACGAACCTGGGGCTGGGCTGGGTGGCGGTACGCCGTGCCCTCCGGCGCATCGAGGAAGGCACGGGGCGTCCCAGGGCGCGCGCCGGGACGGGCGCGCCTTCGCCGACCGAGCCGCCAGGCCCGGAGGATGGACCGGACAACTCGCTGAACGGCGCGAACCGGCGGATTGGGCGGCGACGCTACCGCCGCCGCTGACGCGGGTCGAGGCGCAACGAGCGGCAACTCACCCTGGCGGGCGCCGAGCCCCTCGGATTCTCCCTAGTCCAGGAACCGCAGGTTGCGCCGGATCGTGAAGATGTCGACGAAGGTGTCGTTTAACTCCTCCGCCGTCGGCGTAATGTGGACGTCCAGGTCCCGATCCCCCCCGGCCTTCTCCACACAGTCCCCGAGCAAGGTTCGCTCGGCCGAGTTCTCCGGCGTATCGCCAATGTAGATGGCGCTGATACGTACGCGGCGCTGGCCCGCCAACTCGCAGGCGTCCAGCAGCCAGCCATCCAGGCGACGTGCAGACCGCCTCGCGATTTCCTCTTCCGCTCTTTGTCCAAAGGCAGCGACGTCGGAATCCACGGCAAAGGGCGCCTCTCCCCGGACCGGTTCCAGCAACGTGGGCGTTACCCCGCCCGAGTACCCGACGCGAATGGCGTCGTCGACGCGCCCGTATGGGCCGAAGAGGCTGGACCGACCGCACATGTGGTGTACCTGCACGGGCCTTCCGACGAACCCGAACTCGTTGGCGTCGTCGAGCAGGGCGTCGATGGACCCTACCGCATCGATGCCCCGGAAGATCTCCCACGGCTTCGCCTCGGTCAGCACCGCTTCGCGCAACGACCGGCGGGCGCTGGTGTCGGACAGGGAGTCTCCGTGCGCGTGGAACGCGTCGAGCACGGGTCCGATCTTCGTCGGGTCGAACTTGCCCTCCGAGGTCGTGTAGCTGGCGAAATGGGCGTTGAAATCCGCTTCGGTGGTGGCCCCGTTCGCGGCGAGATAGTTCGGAGACCAGCCCGTGTGGCAGAAGAGCGCCGAGCTCCGATGAAAGATGTTCGAGTTGGTGGACCCTCTCGGCTCCACCTGACGGCGGGGGATGTTCCCGAACCAGTTCTCTCCGTCCGAAACCAGCAGAATGGACTTGTGCAGATCCCGCCGGCAACCGGTGGCGGTTTCCCCCGGGGCACAAGGAGTCGCCGGACGCACCCCGACACCTTCGTCGATGTTCCACACGCCCCGCCAGAGCGGAGACACGCTACGCAAGGCCCATACGACGCCCGGATGCATGTAGGTGCCAAAGAAGCCGTCGCGGGTGCCGTGCTGCTTCGCCGTGGCGAGGTCGTCGATGGCCGCGCGCAACACCGCCGTGTTGCCCGTCAGGGGCGTGATGGCGTTCGGGGGACACATGCCGGCGCCGCCACGATCAACATCGCTGACGAAGGACCAGTCGTTGTCGCCCTGAGACGCGCTGCTCAGCGTATTCCCCTGTATCCCCGAGGCGTCGCCAAGCAGTTCGTACATGACGCCCTGCAGCCGATGGTCCGCCGTCTTCCCGATCCGCGCGTCCGGCCACGAGTACGCCGTGAACAGGGTGTTCGGGTCGCTCGCGTCGGGCGGCGCGTCCGACAGGTGCAGGGGCGTATCACTGGCGAGCGCCGTCGACGCCGGCGTCCAGGCCGCCACGGCCTTGGTGGCCGGCCAGTTGTCGGTGTCGTCCGCCGTCCATCCCGCCGGCCGCGCAGCGGTGTCCCAGTAGGCTCCCCAACGCGCCATCAGGCAGCCGTTCCAGAAGTCCTCGTCGTCCACCACCCAGATTCCCTTCCCGGCACCCGTGTCCAGGTTGGGCGCCTGGGCGGAGACGTCGATCTGGACGTTCGTCCGGCGCAGGTTCCAGTCCTGGTTGTTGAGCAGGTTGGCCGGCAGCTTCCGCTCCTGGAGCGGCCCCAGGTTCGAACCCGCCCCGTAGTGGTGGAAGGTGTCCACCCAGTGGGCGCTCTGCGCCCGGGCCGCGCTCAGCAACGCGGAAGTCGAGTCCGCAACTCCCGCGAGCATGCGGACGTAGCGCAGCTTGTCCTCGGAGCGCGCCGCGCGGCACGCACCGGTGTCGGGATGGGGATTGCAGGTGTCCGCCACGTTCACGCCCACCGCGAACGGGACCAGCGACACCATGATGCTGCCGGGGTCGTTCGCAGCCGCCTGATCCACGACCTGAAACACGCTGTGCATCGCGTTCTTCAGGGCGGTCAGCTTCACGACGCGGGGGGCGGGAGGCGTCGCCCACAACCTGGAGAGCATGGACGGTGTCACGTCGAGGGCGACCGCCACCTCGTACTTGTCCACGTCGAGGCTGACCTGGACGGACTCATCGACCTCTTCCACGTCCCCATCCCCCGTCAAGAGCGTCCGGAACGTGTAGTCGCCTTCCACCGTGACCGTCGTCACGTTGGTGCCGGCGTCGTGGGAAACGGTGACATCGTCCACCGACATGCCGGGGAGGAGGCCCGGCAGAAAGGCGCCGACACGACTCTCGATGGCGGCGATCGTTTCGGCATCGGTGCCGCCCAGCAACGCGCCCGCCGCCGACACCGAGGCACGTATCGCGGAGCGAAGCTCCTCCCACTGGGCCTCGCGCCACGCGTAGTCCGCCATCAATCCGCCTACCCCGGCCAGCAGCGTGATGCCCATGCCGCCGCTGACCAGCATCGCTCCGGCGTCCCGCGAACGCAGGAAGGACGTCAGGAACGCCCGGACGCGCCCCCCGACGCGGGTCATGGCGTACCGCACCAGTTGCAGTCCGCGAGGTCGTGCACCGATCCCCAGGCCGCCCGCTTGCGCACGATCAGACCGGAAAGGTCAAAAAAATCCCCGATAATGCCGTCCACCGCCCTGCTCCACACCAGCCCCGGCGTCGGGTCCAGACACGTGTCCACGACGACCCACCACTCCGTCGGCCGCATGTTGCGGCTGAGCCATGCCTGGTGCGGCGTCGCTCCGTCGGCGTTCTCGTTCGGCAATACGGCCTGGTCGGCCGGGAAGTGCTGGCCCTGGGCCGGCAGGCTCGTGCCCGCGGTGGCACAGAGGCCGGGCGCGTTCCATGTCCCCGCGTCGGGGCTCACCGGCCAGGCCAGCAAGACTCTGGGAAGGCACCACTGGTCGACAACGCAGGGCACGCCCGTGCCCCGTTCCGTCCCGCGGGTGACGACAGCTACCGCCAGCGTGCCCGCGCTGTCCTCGCGAAACTCCGTCATGGCTTCTCCCATGACGGCGGCCAAGGGGTTCGTCCGGGTCTCGTTCGCGATCACCTCCGCCAGGGCGAAGGTTTCACGCGCCAGATCCGTCCGGAAGCCGACCAGCGTCCGTGCGTCCAGCACGAAGGCAGCGAAGACGAGGACGAATGGCGTGACCGCCACCAGTTCGACCGTCGCCGAGCCCCGGTTCCACCTCTTGCGGTCGCGTCTCCACACCAGCCCGATCATCCCTGGTTGCGCGCCCAACTGGTGTGTTCGCGGCGGATCCCGCCGTCCGGCCAGGCGGCCCGCGCGGGTCCGAACCACGGCTGTACGACGATGGCCGCCCTGACCCGCATCCAGCTACCACCCGGGCCACAGCCCGTTCCGGTCGTCCAGGACACGCCGTCCGCCAGGTTCCCGTCCCAACTGACGCCGATCAGCACCTCGGATGTCGACGAGTTGTCCGGCCAGCCCGTGTTGCCCGCCGCGATCCCGATGCTGCCGTTGTCGTCGATGTCCAGCAGCCAGCTTGCCGCGCCGTCGGCCGCGAGGGCGTCCGCGATGGCGGTGGCGCAGTTGTGGGGATCGGTTGCCGCGGCGCGCGCCACCTCGTGCGTGGCACGCGCAAGGGTCTGGTCGATCAGCGACAGCCTCAGGAACTCACCGACCGGCCCGAAGAGCAGGAGCGAGGCGCCCATCACGAGGGCGTATTCCGCCGTCAGGGCGCCGCGCGCACGGGTGCGCATTGCACGCCGCCGCGTTCGACGAACGGGGTTTCGCATCTCGACTGACTCACTGGTTGACGGGGTTTCGCTTCCGCGAAGGAGCCTGCCGATCCGCCCGTCTGTCGCAACATTTCGACCGGAAGGCAGGGAACCACACCGCGTCGCCATTGCGCAAGCAAAACGCCTCATGCGAACGCCCGGCGCCCTAGCTTTCCTCGGCGGCCGCCCCGCCGACCAACGGCTGCAGGAACCGTTCGAGTGCCTGCCGGTCCCGCCGCGACAGCGCCTTCTCGGGTTCGCCAAGCGCCATGGCGCGCGCCATTCCCCTGACGTAAGGCAACTGCACGTCCGGAGAGCGGCCGCCCAGGGCATCCCGCATCTGCTCCTCGCCGATGAGGCTCGGCAACGGGCGGGCGTGGTTGAGCACAAGGGCCGACGTGGCGCCGTCCAGAATGCGCAGCCAGCGCGTCGCCACCGAGATGCCCGCCGGCGTCGGCTCGAACACCACCAGGTGGTTGGTCGTCAGGGGACGCAGGTGCATCACCTGTTCCGTGGTCACGCCGCACGCGAGGACCATGTGCGCCTGCGCTGAAAGCGCGTCGATGACCGCCTCCAGGCCGCGCTCGTCCGTGGGCAATGGATTGATCTGGTCCACGGGATGCGCCACCAATCCGATCCGGGGCGAAACCCGCGCCTGGAGCTGGTCCACGGCGATGGCCCCGTCGTCGGCGCGCTGCAGCGCCTGGAGCAGCCCGCGCTGCGGCGGCGTGTCGAGCGCAAGCGCCAGGGACCCGAAGTTGCGGTCCAGGTCCAGGCAGCTCACGTACCGCCCGCGCTCGGCGGCGATCCGCGCGAGCAGGACCGTGAGCGTATTCGTGCCCATGCCGTCGCCGAGCACCAGCATCAGCCGGCTCGTCTGGATCTCCGGGCGGGTCTCGTCGGTCTGCACGGACTCGACCTCGTCGAGCGCCCGGCGGAGGTTCGCGGCGTCGAGGGGCTTCGGCAGATACAGGAACACGCCGCCCCGGTAGAGGTCGTTGGCAAGGGTGACGTTGTTCTCCGACCCGGTCGCGAGGATCACGGACTCGGGCCGGCAAACCTGCAGGAGCGCGGCGACGTGCACGATCGGGTTCTGCTCACCGTCGAGGTCGACTAGCAGGAGGTCGGGGGACCGGGCCGTACGACACGAGCGCACGGCGTCGCGTACGCTGCCGCGCTGGAGCTTCGCCGCGCGATCGACCTCGCGGAGCACGCGCCGGCTGCGTGCATCGTTCAGGAACGCCGTAAACGGGGTCTCTGCCATTTCTCAACCCACCGCGCGCGGCGACGGCACACGGCAAGCCACGGCGCGTCTGGCCAGCTAGTCGTCCTCCGGCACGCGCCAGTCGCGCACGGCGCGGACGGCGCGTTCCGGGTTCTCGGACGCCTAAGCGCGCTCGGCCGACTCCGCCATGGCTTCCAGCACCAGCGTCACGTATGCGCCCTGGGACGCCGGTGGCGTCACGCAACCTGCCAAGGCGACCAGGAGGGCCACCAACACCCAATACTTCATGCTGCCCACTCCTCTAGTAGTAGAACTCGTTTTCCATCTGTCTGGCATAGTCCGCCGGCCCCCGCCGGCGCTCGGCAACGACGGCTATCCCGACCGGCGCGACGATCCGCGGCGTGACCACGATGATGAGCTCGACGGAATCGTCCGTCTCGCGCCCCTGTCGGAACAGTGCGCCCCAGACCGGGATGTCTTTCAGCAGCGGGACCCCGGCCTCCGTGCCGGTCGTGCTGCGCCGGTAAAGTCCCGCGATGGCGATGGACTCGCCGTCGCCCAGCTCGACCGTGGTCGACGCCGAGCGTTCGTTGATGTTCGGCACGATCGTTCCGGCGATCGTCGCGCCGCCGGCCGCGATTTCCCGGATCCGCGGGTGCACGACGAGCGAGATGTGGTCGCGGTCGAGGACGGTCGGCGTGAAAGTCAGACTCACGCCGGTCTGGCGATACTCCGTGCCGATCGTGCCCCGGTCCGTGATGGTGGGCACGGGAATCTCGAGCCCGGAGAAGAACTCCGCCGGCTGCCCGCTGACGGCCGTCAGGTTGGGCCGCGCATGCACGACCGCCAGGCCGTTCTCCGCGAGGGCCTCCAGGAACGCGGACGCGCGGTACTTGGCGCTGTTGATTTCCTTCGTCTGCGACAGCACGACGCTGCCGTCGCCGCCCCGCGCCGCGAACGGCTGCACGACGGCCAGCTCCCGCACCGGGTTGGTGAACTGCGGTTCCTCCGCGACTGTGCCGTCCGGGGCCACCGGGTAGAACTCGACCGCCTGTTCCAGCGCGTCGTCCACACCCAGCGAACCGGTCGCGAGTCGCACGCCGGTACCGGTCACCCAGGTGCGCAGCGGGTTCTCGAACGGATTGAGGTCGAGGGACCAGTCGATGCCGAGCTGTTGCGTCACGTTGCGCGACACCTCCGAGATCAGCACCTCGAGGTTCACCTGCGCCGGCGTCTCGAGGGCCAGCGCGTCCACCACCGGGGTCTCCCCCGACACCGCCCGGATGCCGCGCAGCACGCGCTCCGCCTCAGACGGGTCGGTCGCTGTCCCGCTCACGAACAGGGCGTCCCCGATGGACTCCACGTCGATGCGGTCGGCCTTACCGGCCAGGCGGGCCGCGATCGTGCGCGCGTACGCCGACTGCACCTGCACGCGCACGGCGTACGCCCCAAGCAACGCCCCTTCCAGGCCAAAGACCTTGAGGCTCGTGACGCCATGGCCGCGGCCCAGCACGAACACGCGGCGGTTGTCCAGCACCTCCACGTCGGCCATTCCCGGGTCGGCGACGAACGCGGTCCCGATGTCGGCGTCGAACGACAGCGTCTCGGACTCGCCAGGGGCGAGCTCGATCAGGACATCATCCGCGCCCTCGGTCACAGCGGGCAAGGCAAGCAGCAAAGCCAGCGCGACCGCGCACCAAGACAGGCTGACCTGGCGTGCCGGCCGCATTTGCCGCAACCCGGTCATGCGCCCTCCGCCGCGATCGTCGTGATCACCGACTCGCGCGAGGCGTTGTCGCCGCCCCCGCGGATCACCTGCACCTGTGGCGGCGCATCGAGTTCGGGCGACCGTACCACCTCGTCGAGCCACACCGGTGACGTATGCTCGCCCGCCGGGACCGCGAAGATCGGCCGTATCGCCAGCGTCAACTGCCCGGTGTTCGCGGCCAGCGAGATGCGTGCTGCGTCCTTGGGACTGACCTCCAGGGTGTAGGTTTCGCCCTGGGGCGGCGTCACCGCTTCTATGACGCCGGCGCTCGAGAGGCTCGCGCGGCCGTAGCGTCCGAGGGAGACGATCGTCGAGCCGACCGCCAGCACGCGCACGTTCCGCACGATGCTCTGCGCGGCGGCGCCGGCAGCCACCCCAGCCTGGCCTGCCTGGCCCGTGTCCGCGACCAGGATCACGTCGACGTGGTCGCCCGGGAAGATGATGTTGGCGCTGGTGGTCGCGCGGTCGACCTCGACCGTGACAGCGCGTCGCCCGGGAGCCAGGACCGCCGTGATGAATCCGGGACTGCCCGGCAGGATCAGCCCGTCCCAGGCCAGCAATTCGCCGCCCTTGAACGGTCGCACGGTGACCGCCCCGAGCACGGCCTGGAGCGCCACCGCGCCCCGCACGACCGCCACGTTGATGTCGACCGCCTCCCGCCACTCGACCCACTCGACCAGGTCGGCGACGATGAGGATCCCCGACTGGATGTCCCGTTTCGCCACCAGGACATAGGGATAGACCGGCTCCGGTTCGGCCGGTGGTGGCGGCTCGGCGGGCGCCTGCGCGGGGGCTTCCGCCTGGACGGCTGGCGGGGGTTGCGGATCTTCCATGAGCGCGGGTCGAATCCCGAACCATGCAACCACGCCCACGACCAGCGCCAGGACGGCGGGAACGAGGTTACGGGGGCGGAAGAACCCCCAGTCGAGAAAGTCGGCGATGGCCATGTCGCGGGGCCGTCACGCCCGACCCGGTGTCAGGCCTGCAAGTCGGCGACACGTGCCGCCAGGACCGTGGCGGCCGGTACGGCCAACGCGACGGCAAAGGGCACGCCCCGCTTCCGGAAGTCGCCTCGCGGCACCGCGAACGCCGTCGCCAGCAGCAGCAGCCCAACGGCAACGGTCCCCAACAGCGCGGCCGGCAGGTCGTGCGGTCCCACCCAGAGCGCGAGGACAGCGAGCAGCTTGGCGTCCCCGGCGCCCCACCAGCCGAGCGCGTAGCAGAGCATCCCGAGCGCCAGCGCGGCAGCGCCGCAGACGAGCCCCACCCATGGATCGAATCCGAGCCGCTCCGGCGCCGTCACAACCAACAGCAGCCAGATAGCCAGGAGCCCGACCACGGTCCAGTGCGGTACCTGGCGACTGCGCCAGTCGTCCCACGTTGCGGCGAGCGCGCATGCGATACCTGCGCCGACCAGCAAGTCCGCGCCCCAATCCAATGGCGCGCCGGACCTTTAGGTCGTGGTGCCGGTCGTGGTACCGCCCGTGGTGGTGCCGCCGGTGGTGGTGCCGCCGGTGGTAGTGCCGCCGCCAGTAGTTTGCGCCTCGGTCAACCCGTCCTGCATCTCCGTCGAGAGATCAGTGAAGAGCTGATCGAACGCGTCGCCCATGGTCGCCGCCACCGCACCGACGATGGCGATGACCGCCACCACGATCAGCGCGTACTCGACGGTCGAGACGCCGCGCCGATCCGCGGCAAAGCGCCTGATCCACCCGGCAGCGCGCCGCATTTTTTCTTTCAGAAGTCGCATGGACTCATTTCCCCCAAGGGTCAATAAAGGAGCCGAAACGACTGCCTGAACGAGGGCTCCGGGCGGCGTAATTTACGGGAACGCTGCTACTCATGCAACATCGTCACGCGACCCGAAATGTCCGCTTTTCGCAAGGCGGGACGCGCGGAAGGCTCTGGGGTTCCTCGAACGACGATCATACAGCCTGGACGGACACCCTGACGACCTGAACGGCAAGCACGACCGGTTGCCGAGCGCCTACCGATACGTGAACTGAAAGGACGTCGTGCGGACCTGACGCCTGACGCATGAACGGTCCGCGGGGTCCGCCGGCGTGAACGTCCAGGCCCGCACCGTCTCGACGGCCACCTCGGCGAACAGGTCCAGGTACCGTTCCCGGTCCGCCCGCGACCGTTCCGGGACCATCGTGACCAGGTCGTCCACGGTAGCCCCCTGTTCGTCGACCTCGTACCGCACGGTGATCACGGCGGGGCCGAAATTCATGCGGCCGCCCCGGGGGTAGGCGGGACTCGACCCTTCGGCGCCCGTGGCCAGGGTCAACGCACAGAACCGGGGGCCCGCCGTCTCGGGCTCCGGGACCGGGGCAGGGTCCGGCGGATCCGTCGCCGCCACCTCCAAAGCCGGCTCCGGCGGCTCGTCCGGCGCCGCGGTCTCGTCCGATGGCTCGGGCGCCACCGGCAACTCCTGTTCCACCGGCTCACTGGGCGCCTCTTCCGCGGGCCGCGCGCGCTCCTCCGCCTCCTGCCGCTGGCGTTCCGCTTCGGCGCGACGGCGCTCCCGTTGGCGGGCCTGCTCCTCCTCCGCCCGGAGCTGCTCCGCTTCCAGGCGGCGTTGCTCGGCCGCCTGTTCCTCGAGGGCGAGTTGCTCGCGCCTCAGGGCGTCCTGTTCCTCGCGGACCTGCTGCAGCAGCCGCTCCGCCTCCGCGCGCTCCCGTGCCACGCGCTCGGCCTCCGTGGGCACGTTCGTGACCCGCCGCGCCGCGTAGGCCGCCGCCGGCTCCTGTTGGTGGAAGGTCACGTCTGCCCCCGCGAAGTACTGCCGCCAGAAGTCCTGGTGCAGGCTGAGTGCACGCGGCTGGTCGGTGAGTCCGGTGCGTGGCAGATAGAACACCTCGACACGCAGTCCGGTCGGCTCGGACCCACGGTCCACGAACCAGTTCTGCGCCTGCAGGGCCTCCGCGAGCCCATCGTAGTTCCAGCTTGTCCATTCCTGGTCGAGATGCGAGTACCACGGCGCATGCTGCAGCATGTCGGAGAACACGTAGAGGGCGTGTGGCCGCGCCCGTTGCCGGAGGTCGAGCGCGATGTCCTCGATGGCTTCCACCAGGTAGGCGTCCGGGACCTCCTGCCCCCCGCGCGGCGCCTCGGCGGCCAACGCGTCGACGCGTCCGACGAGCAGGTCGCGCTGGCCGCAGAAACCGGTGGCCGACTCCCGCAACTCGGGTGTGAGCTGCGCGGGCAGATCGTCGCAGTCCCGCAACGGCGTACGCTGGTCCTTGGCCATGTCGGGCTGCAGCGCGGCGTTGTCATACGGCTTGCAGAGCCTTCCGACGCGGACCCGCGGAGCCCGTTCCACGTCGCTCAACGAGTACACGACGATTTCCGTGTTCTCGCCGAGATCGTGGATCGCTTCCCGCAACAGCGCCCCCGGCGTGGAGTCGCCACTACTGCCGAGGGGTTTGCGGAAGTCGAACAGGAACATCGCGCTTCCGCCATGGAGATCGTTGGCGTCGACGGGGCAGAGCTGCGCGTCGCGGCGCTGCTCCGGGGCGGTCGGCCGGCTGAACAGGAGCACGGCGCCGACCAGCGTGATGACCACGACCAGGGTGGGCAGCAGCACCCGCAGTGGCGGGTGGCGGCGAATGGAGAACCGTGCGTCGGCAGGAGGGGCCATGGCGTGTCCGTCAACTCACGGCAGTTCCAGAAGCACGCGGAAGCCCGTGTTGGCCGACCGCAGTTCCGGGTTGGTGATATCGCGGCTGGCGGCTCGCATGCGCCGCGCCGAGTGTGCATAGGACCCGCCGCGCCGGACGCGTTGTGAGCACTGGCCCGTGCGCGGCGTCGCGGCGGGTGACCGGAAGGCCGGCCGCCAGCTCGCCGGGCAGTCCAGCGTCCACTCCCAGACGTTGCCGTGCATGTCGTGCAGGCCCCATGCATTCGGGGCGAAGCGCCCGACCGGCAGGGCGCCGCCAGCACCGCCGCGACCGCAGCCGGCGCAGTTGGCGCGGTCCTCGCCCGGGTCCGCCCCCCAACTATAGGCGGTTGCCTGACCGGCCCGGGCCGCGTACTCCCATTCGGCCTCGGTGGGCAGGCGGTAGGGACGCCCGGTCGCCGCGGACAGCCATGCGGCGTAGCCGGCCGCATCGGCCCAGGAGACATTGACCGCCGGCAACATGCGCGCCGTCCCCCGGGTCTCCGGTCGCGGTGCGCCCGTCGCGTCCGTGAACCTGTCGTACTCGGCGAACGTGATCTCGTGCTTGGAGAGGGCGAAGCGTGTGGCGATGTCGATGTCGAGTATGGGTAGTTCGTT
The DNA here is from genome assembly GCA_009840715.1 of Gammaproteobacteria bacterium. Lineage (GTDB taxonomy): Bacteria > Pseudomonadota > Gammaproteobacteria > Pseudomonadales > Azotimanducaceae > VXNE01. The sequence goes on along the minus strand of VXNE01000139.1, from coordinate 4,426 downwards.
GTTGAAGCAACGCGTTCCGGACACGCAGCCCATACGGAAACTGCCGGTGGGAACGATGACCATCACCGGCCCCTCGGCGCCGCCGGCGTGGGCGTCCGTGAAACCGGCCGTGCTCAACGCCAGGCGGACCTGCCGCGCGGTAGCCCGCTGACCATGGACCACGGTTTCTTCCCACGTCTCGTACCCTGGCAGGCTCACCTCCAGGGCGTATCGCCCGGGGGGCAGGAGCATGCCAGGCGTGTAGGCCATCTCCTGCTCCACGAAGCGCACTGCCCCACCGGGGGGAACGGTCGACACGGCGAATGCATGCGGCTCCGGCGCGAGGGTGACGGCCAGCCGTGTGGCGCCGGCGACCGTGACGGTACGGGACTCCGGGAGATGTCCGGCGCGCGTGACCTCGATGCGGTAAGTGTCCCGCGGCAGCTCCATCCCCGGCCGATACGTCCTCGCCGGCGCATCCGGGAAGCGGACGGACGCGTCGGGCGGGCTGAGTTCGAGCGTGAGCGACGCCGCGGGCGCCGCGGCAGCGGGGCGTTCCACGGGGACACGGCGGACTGGCGCCGGCTCCCCCCGCCCCGCGGGGGCCCGGCCCCCCCCCGCGGCCCCTTACACGACGTCATAGCCAGGTGGCGACTCCGCCGGCGCACCCGCCCCCACGACCCCGGCAGGGGGGACGTCCGTCCGCTCCTCGACCGGGGCCGCAAAGTCCACTTGTTGGACCTCCCGCACCGGCGGGTGGACGGGCAGGCCTTCCTCGTCAGCGTCCGGTACGGCGGTGGCGTCGGCCACGGCTTCCGGTGCCTCGATGGAATCCGGCGAGCCAGGCTGCGGCTCGACCGGAAGGGTCTCCGTGCGGACGAGCTTCTCGGGTGCCGACGGCACCTCGTCCGTACGCAGTAGCTGCGTATCGATCCAGGTGAGCACGACCATCGTAAGCACCGCAAGCGCGGGCGCCATCCAACGGCGCCTGACCGGGCTCCCTCCCCTCGACCGTGCGCGGCCGCCCGTCGCGGGCGGCGGTCCCGTGGCGCGCGCGAACGCGCGGGCCCCTCGTGCAGGGGGGTGCGGAGGCTGCTTCCCCGGGGCGCCGGACGGAGTCAGCACGCTCCGCCACGCCGCGAGGCTCTGGGGTCGGTCCGCCACCCGCAGCGACAGCGCCCGGTCGATCCCGAGCAGCACCGATCGCTCGTGGCTCTCCTTCCCGGCGTCGACGGCCGGGCGCATGTCGTCCGCCACCGCCCGCGCCGGCGCATCTTCGGGCACGTCCCCCGTGACGCAGCGATACAGGACCGCTCCGAGGGCGTAGAGGTCGGTCCAGGGGCCGAGGTGCCCGCTTCGCGAATACCCCTCGAGGGGGGTGTACCCCGGTGCGATGCGCTGGCGGGTCTCCTGCTGGCCGGCGCCGAAGGCCTGGCGCGGACCGGCACGACGTGACGGCGCCGGGCCAAAGTTGCCGAGGACGGGGGACCCGTCGTCGCGCAGGAGGATACAGGCCGGCTCGATGGCGCCGTGCAGGACATCGGCCGAGTGCATCGCCCCGAGCCCATCGAGCAGGGGGTGGAGGATGTCTGACAGGGCTTCCCGAGATAGCGTACGTTCTTCGTCCAGACGCGCGGCGAGCGTGTCGCCCGCGACGCGCTCCATGACCGCGCAGGCAGTCCCGGCGACGTACAGGCACTCCTCCACGCGAACCACCGCCGCGTGGCGCACACGCTGCAGCGCCCGATACCGCGCGAGAAACGCTGCCGTCCCGGCGTCGAGCAACGGCGGCGCGCCGCCCGTCGCATCCGCGCCGGCGCGTCCCGTCAGCCCGTCCGGGAGATATTCGCGAACGAGGACGGTCCGGTCCTCGTCGACCACGCGCGCTTCATAGTCCACGCCGTCACGGTCCCGCCGCACCACCCGCAGGATCTCGTAGCGTCCGAGCCGGTGTTCGGCCGGCAATGGCTCCGCCACCGTTACCTCCCCGCGCTCGACCGTCGCCCCGCAGCTACGGGGTCCAGACCGCCCGCACGTAGTAGAAGCCGCCGTTGGCGCCGTAGGGAGAAGTCTCCGCGTATAGCAGACCCGAGACGTTGCGGTACTGCCGCGTCGGGGTCTCGTCCAGCACGTTCTCGGCGCCGACCATCACCCGGATCGCGTTGCTGACCGCGTAGGCCAGCTCGACGTCCACGAGCGTCCGCGCGTCCGCGTCCAGGCGCGCGGTCGCGTCGTCCGTGGAGAACTCGACGAACTCGTCGTACCAACGGGCCCGGACGAGGAACTCGAACGGCCCCTGCACGTGGTTCCAGCTCAGCGAGAACCGCTTGGCGGGGGTGTTGTCCTCGATCTGGACCACCCGCTTGTCGTTGATCACCGCGGGGTCGCGGCTGTCGACGCTGGTGTCCGTCCAGTTCGCCGCCAGGCGCACGGTACTCCTGCCGCCAAACGCCTCCGTGGACCAGTTGGCCACGATGTCGAGGCCCTGGGTCGTCGTGTCGAACTCGTTCGTGTAGAAGCGCACCGACGTGAAGCTCGTGGCGTCGGAGACCCCCTGGGAGAGCAGCGTCGCGACATTCTCCGGGGTCAGGATCTTCTCGCTGCTGCGGGCGATGCGATCTTCCAGCTCGATGCGGAAGTAGTCGATCGTGATGTCCACGCTGCCCCACTGCAGCACCGTCCCGGCGGAAAGGTTGACGGATTCCTCCGGGGTCAGCGGCTGGCCGCCGACGAGCCGCGCGGCGGGGTGCGTGGGCGGCAGCGTAGCCTCGTCGGCGAGGACGCCACCGGTGAAGGCCGTGGTGACGTTCAGGATATTCGCCTGCCCCACGGTCGGCGTCCGAAAGCCCGTGCTGACGGCGCCACGCAGCGCCACGGCATCGGTCAGTTGCCAGCGGGCCGTGAACTTGCCGTCGAGCGTATCGCCGACCCCGTCGTGGTCCTCGTAGCGGGCCGCGGCGGCGAGGGTGAAGCTGCGCAGCAGGTCCACCTCGAGGTCCACGTACGCGGCGTAGCTGTCGCGGCTGAACTCTCCGGCGAGTCTCGGACCGAAGCCCGTGAACCCGTTGGAGCCGATGCCGAAACCTTGCTCGGCCAGCCCGCCGGGGCGGTCGTCGATGAACCAGGAGTTCTCTTCGCCGCTTTCGACCTTGAACCGCTCTTCGCGATACTCGAGGGCGAGGGCGACGTTAACCCGGGAGAAGAATAGGTCGAGATAGACCGGCCGCGACATGTCGCGGTTGTAGGTGTAGTCCGTCTCCGTGTAGGAGCCGGGGAAGTAGTCGGTGGGGATGTCGTTGCGCTGGCCCGGCGGCAGCTTGGCGAGCAGTTGCGGGTTGATGGTGTGCTTCATGAAGAAGTCCACGTCGCTCCTGCCGACGACGCCGCTCAGGTCGAAGAACCAGTTCTCGCCGAGCGTTCCGCGTACGCCCGCCGCGCCGCTGAAGTCGGTGACCGTGCCGCCGAACCGCGGCGTGAACCCCCCGGGGAACGCCGAGATGAAGGAGAAGCAGTCCGGGTTGGCTTCCACGGCGGCGATGTCGGACGCCTGCGCGACATGGTCGACGATCCGGATGGGGGAGCAGTTGCCTGACCTGCCGTCCGCAGAGAGATCCGCCACCTTGACGGTGTCGTACGCGATGCCGTCCACCTCCACCGGGTTGCCCTGGAACACGCCGCTACGAGTGTGCGGATTGCGGAAGTAGAAGCCGCCCTCGGCTTCGCGCTCCGCGTAGTTCCCGAAGGCGTAGGCTTCCCTGCCGTTGCCGAGGTCGAGGCCGAGGTTGCCGAAGAACTTGAAGTCGTGCCGGACTTCCGGGGCGCCCCAGATCATCACGTTGGGATGAAAGACCCTGTGGTAGCCGGGGTCGGGGATATAGCGGTTGCCGGCGTCGATCAGTTGCTGCGCGTCGGCGCGCTGCTGCGAACGGTCGGTCCCGTCGGACTCGCGATACTCGAAGCTGAAGTTGGCGAAGCCGCTGCGCGTCAGCGGGAACCCCGCGTTGGCGGCCACGCTGAGTCCCTCGCCGTCGCCCTCGTAGAACTGTCCCCAGCGGGTTTCCACCTGGCGTCCGTCCGGGTCGTCGCGCAGCACGAAGTTGATGACGCCGGCGATGGCGTCCGAACCGTACTGCGCTGCGGCCCCGTCCCGCAGGACCTCGACGCGCTTGACCGCGATCGCGGGGATGACCGAAAGGTCCGGACCCTGGGATCCGTCGGCGACCCCGTTCCCGAGAAAGGCGATCACGGCGGCCCGGTGGCGCCGCTTGCCGTTGACGAGCGTCAGCGTGGCGTCCGGGGGCAGCCCGCGCAGGCGCGCCGGGCGGATCAGGGTGGCCGCGTCGTTGATGGCCTGCTGGTCCACGTTGTACGAGGGGATCACCGTCGCCAGCAGCGCGTCCATGTCGACGTGCCCCTGGTTGCGCAGGTCGTCCCCGTCGATCAGGTC
>VXNE01000305.1 GCA_009840715.1 Gammaproteobacteria bacterium | reverse complement strand
TGTCGGAGCTGGCGACGATGCGGATGCCGCTCGCATGCGCGTGGTCCGTGAGACGGGCGAGGTTCGCCGCGATGGTCTCCGCGCCGGGCACGTACAGCTTGCCCTCCGGCAGCATGAAGTCGACCTGGGTGTCGACGTCCCAGAAGACGCGTTCGCTCACGTCACGGCCTCGAGTCGCGGGTTGGGGCGCAGCGCGCGGCCGACCTTGGCGCTGGGGCGGCCGTCGGTCTGGACGATGTCGGCCGTAAAGTCGAAGGCGCCGTCGTTGGCGACCAGGGATGAGCCGATCCCGTAGGCGTCCACGGGCACGGCCTCGGCCTCGAAGCGGCGGATGCGCGCGGCGTCGAACCCCCCGGAGGCGATGATCCGCACGCGTTCGAAGCCGGCGTCGTCCAGCGCGTCGCGGACATTGCACACGAGTTGCGCGTTGACGCCGCGCGGATCGAACTGGCCCATCTGCGGCACTACGCTGCGGTCGACCAACGTGCCGGAGGTGTCGAGCCGCACACCGTAGAGCCGCTCCCCGAGCGCCCGGGCCACCGCCAGCGACGTGCCGACGCTGTCGTTCTCGAAGTCGACCAGCACGACGAGGTCCACGGACTCCGGCAGGTGCTCCGCGAATTTCGTTGCCGCGAGCACGGTGTCGCCGCCGTAGGCAGCGATTGCGGCATGGGGCAGCGTGCCGAAGCCGGTCCCGCCCCAAAGAGCGGCCTGCGTGTCCGTGGCGGCTCCGACCGCTCCGGCGACGTGTGCCGCGTAGCCGTCGCGGGCCTGCACGGACCAGTGGTCGTGCCGCCCGGCGAAGAACAGCACGTCCTTCGGACGCGCGGCCCGCACGGCGTCCCGGGTGCGGGTCGCGATCCGGGTCTGCCGCGCCAGGACGCCGAGGTAGAGCGTCTCGAGGTGCGCGAAGGCGTCGTAGGGTCCCTCGATCGTCATGACCGTCTCGAAGGGCTCGATGGCGTCGCCGTCGTGGAGCGCCCGCACGGCCAGCGCGGACCAGTCGTCGCTCGCGAGCTTGAGGAGCGCCACCGCCTCGTCCATTCCGCACAGCATGCTCGCCGTCTTGCCGAAGACCTGCATCAGCACGTTCGGCCGGTGCCCGTCCGCGCGCAGTACGTCCCGCGTGCGCAGGAAGTACTTGTCGGAGTACCGGCCGGCACGGATGTCCTCGATCGGCAGTTCGAACAGGGCCGGATCGAGGCGTTGGCGGCGTGGCGCGGACATGGCCGGATACTGGCAGCGGGTTGGATGGACCGCAACGGGAGGGCGCTCAGAGCGCCGCATAGTCTCCCATCGTGTCGAGGGGCGCGCCCGCGAGTCGGGGGCCCGCCGACTGCAGGTGGCATGCGACCCAGCCGCCACCATCGATGGGCGAGGCTTCCGGCATCTCCCGCCGGCAGACGTCCATGGCATGGGTGCAGCGCGTATGGAAGGGGCAGCCGCTCGGTGGGTCTATCGGGCTCGGCAGCTCGGTCGCCGGCAACTGGCGCCGTATCGCCTTGCGTTGCCGCTGGGTGGCGACATCGGTCACCGGGGCGGCCGCGAGGAGCATCTGCGTGTAGGGGTGCGCGGGACGGTCATGCACGCGTTCCACCGGTCCGAGTTCCACGATCCGCCCGAGGTACATCACGCCAACCCGGTGACTGATGTGCCGCACCACGGCCAGGTCGTGCGCGATGAAGAGGTACGCGATGCCAAACGACTCCTGCAGCTCTTCGAGCAGGTTGATGGCCTGGCTCTGAGTGGACACGTCGAGGGCGCTGACGGGTTCGTCGCACACGATCAGGCGGGGTTCGAGCGCCAGCGCCCGCGCCACGGCGATGCGCTGGCGCTGTCCCCCGGAGAACTCGGAGGGATAGCGCTCGAGGTGGTAGGTGGCGAGGCCCACGCGCTCCAGTACCTGCGCGACCCGCGCGTCGCGCTCCCGTCCGCGCAGGCCGAAGTGGATCGTGAGCGGTTCGCCGACGATGTCCGCGACGACCATGGACGGGTTCAGCGACGCCTGCGGGTCCTGGAAGATCACCTGCAGGTCGCGCCTGAAGTCCAGCATGCGGCCCTTGAACTCCCGCACTTCCTGCCCTTCGAGCCGGATGGAGCCGCGTGTCGCGTCCACGAGCCGCAGCAGCGCCCGCCCGAGTGTGGACTTGCCGGACCCGGACTCGCCCACGATGCCGAGGGTCTCGCCCCGCTCGATTCGGAAAGTCACGCCGGCGACGGCATGCACGGTGTAGGAGGCAGCGCCGAACAGCCCGCGGCGGACGCGGAAGTCGACGTGCAGGTCGTCGACGTCGAGCAAGGGCGCGTCGGCCACTACCAACCCTCTCTCGGGTCGATTTCGTCGAGGCGCACGCAGCGGGCGGCGCGTTCCGGCGCGACCGGGCGCAGCGGGACGTCGCCGGCCTCGCATGCCGGGCGCGCGTGGGGACAGCGCGGGTGGAAGCGGCAGCCCTCCGGCCACGCCCACGCCGGCGGGACGCGCCCTGGAATTTGGGTTTGTGCTTTCTTGGGAGGGCCCGGCCCCTCGCGCTCCCCGGCAGAGGGCTCCCGCCGCGGACCGCTCTGGGGCATCGAGGAAAGGAGCCCGTTGGTATAGGGATGCGCAGGCGTGGACAGGAGCGGTCCGACCGGACCCTGTTCGACGATCATGCCCGCGTACATCACCAGGGCCTCCTCGCACATGTCCGCGATCACCCCGAGATCGTGGGTGATGAGCAGGATCGCCATGCCGTGCTCTTCCTGCAGGGCGGTCAGCAGATCGAGCACCTGTGCCTGGATCGTGACGTCGAGCGCCGTGGTCGGCTCGTCGGCGATCAGGAGCTTCGGGCTGCAGGCGAGCGCCATCGCGATCATCGCGCGCTGCGCCATGCCGCCCGAGAACTGGTGCGGGTAGTCGTCGGCGCGCTGGGCGGCGCCCGGAATCCCGACGTGGTCGAGGAGTTCGACAGCCCGCGCTCCGGCCTGCCGCCGCGTCATGCCCTCGTGGACGCGGAGCGCCTCCGCGATCTGGTGCTTGACGGTGAAGGCCGGGTTCAGGCTCGCGCCGGGTTCCTGGAAGATCATGCCGATCTCGTCGCCGCGAATGCGGTTGAGTTCGGCGGGCGGCATGCCGACGAGTTCGCGTCCGTCGAAGCGGATCGAGCCCGCGGTGATGCGTCCCGTCTCGCCGAGCAGTCCCATTACCGCCATGGCGGTGACGGACTTCCCGCAGCCGGACTCGCCCACGAGGCCGACGGTGCGTCCGGCATGCATCTCGAAGCCGACACCGCTCACGACGGTCAGGTCCCCGCCCCGGGGCGCGGGAAACCGGACTTCCAGGTCGGAGATCGACAGCACGGGCGCCGCGTCCGCGCCCCCGGCCGTTCGCGGCGCCCCCCCGACGATCTCGGCGCCCGATCGCTTGCGCGGACCTTCGGCCGGCCGCGCCTCGACTCTCGAGAGCGCATCGCGCAGGCCGTCGCCCACCAGGTTGAAGGCGAGCACGCTGAACACGATCATGAGGCCAGGCGGCCACACCATGAACGGATGCTGGTGCAGGTAGTTCTGCGCCGTCGACAGCATCACGCCCCAGCTCGCCTCCGGTGGCTGCACGCCGAGCCCGATGTAGGAGAGTCCGGCCTCCGCGAGCAGCACGTACGCGAAGGTCAGCGTCGTCTGTATCGTGAGCGGTCCGGTCACGTTCGGGAGCACGTGACGCAGCAGGATACGCGCGGTCGCGGCGCCGCTCACGCGCGCGGCATCCACGTAGACTGCCTCCCGCACTTCCAGCGCCACGCCGCGCATCAGGCGGAAGAAGGCCGTGGCGTTCGCGATGCCGAGGGCGATCATGGCGTTGGTGAGGCTCGGGCCGAGAATCGCGAGGATGGCGATGGCGACCAGCAGCGCCGGCAGGGCGATGATGGCCTCGACGATCCGCATCGCGATGCGGTCCCACCAGCCCCCGAAGTAGCCCGACAGCAGGCCGAGCGGCGCGCCGAGCCCCAGTGCGATACCGACGCCGAGTGCCGCCGCCTTCAGCGCCACGGCGGTCGCCGCCACGATGCGCGCCAGCGTGCTGCGCCCGAGGTGGTCCGTGCCCAGCCAGTGTTCCCACGACGGCCCTTCGAACGTCCGCGTGAGGTCGATCACCAGCGGGTCGTGCGGCACGAGGTAGAGTCCGAACAGGGCGACCACCACCAGCAGCGCCAGATAGCCTGCCGAGATGACCGCCGGGCGGTGCTGCAGGAACGCGCGCAGGAAGCGCTCGCTGCCCGTCAGCGGGGCTGCGCTCCCCATCGCGGCATCCTCCACGAGGGGTGCTGGCGGGAGGGCCGTGTCCGCGGGTACCGCGTGCTCGTCGCTCATGCCGGCCGCATCCTGGGGTTGACGTAGCCGTAGGCGATGTCGACGGCGATGTTGACGCCGACGATTACGAGGGTCCCCATCATCACGACGCCCTGCATGATCGGGATGTTCTGGGTGCGCACCGAGTCGATGGCCAGCGACCCGAAGCCGTTGAGCCCGAACACCTGCTCGACGATCAGCGCACCGCCCAAGAGCCCGTTCACCTGGAAGCCGATGGTGGTGACGATCGGCACGGCGGCGTTCTTGAGCGCATGCCGGAAGGTCACCGTGCGCTCGGAGAGCCCCTTCGCGCGCGCGGTGCGGATGTAGTCGGTGCCCAGCACGTCGATGACGGCGCCCCGCGTCTGGCGCGCCAGGGCGGCGCTCGCGGACGTGCCGAGGGCTACCGACGCGAGCGCGATACTGCGCAGCCACTCGGTCACGCTCTCTGTCGGCGACGTGAAGCCGGTGGCCGGCAGGAGCTGCCACCAGAGGGCGAAGGGGATGACCAGGATGATCGCCACCCAGAAGTTCGGCAGCGCCTGTCCGACCGTCGCGGCGAGCACTGCCACGCGATCCACGAGCCCGCCGCGGTGCAGCCCCGCGTAGACGCCGGCGGGGACGCCGATGACGATCCCGACCAGCATGCCCCCGAACGTCAGCGACAGTGTCACGGGAAGCGTGTCGAGTACAGCGTCGACGACCGTCTGGCTGTTGTACGCGGACGTGCCCAGGTCGCCCTGGACCGCCTTGAAGAGCCAGCGCCCGTACTGGACCACGAACGGGTCGTCGAGGCCGAGCTTCTCGCCGAGTTCCTCGTACTGCTCCGGCGTCGCGTCGACCCCCAGGATGATGTCCCGGATGTCGCCGGGCACCAGGTGCAGCTTCAGGAACGTCAGGAACGAGACGATCAGCAGCAGGGGCGCGAGCCCCACGATGCGCGCCGCGAGGAGCTTCAGCATCTCGCGATCGCTCCCCGGGATGGGTGGTTGCGGCTCATGGTGTGGACGCGCGCTACTCGCCGGCAACGCCGGCGAACGTCGGACCATCCGGCCTGATCCGAATCTCCCGCAGCATCGGATCGATGTAGCGCCCCACGCGCACGCCCGTGAGCTTGTCCGAGTCGTAGATGACCAGGTCGTCGATCTGGAGATACACCAGCGTGAGCACATCCTTGACGACCACGTTGAAGTACTCGCGGTAGTTGCGCGCGCGCAGGTCGTCGTCGAGGCTGCGGATCGCCTCGTCCGCCAGTCGTTCGAGCCGGGGATCCTCGTAGCCGAAGGGGTTGAAGCCGGCCGTGACGGACCAGATCGCGGGATGGCGGCTGTCAGGATCGAAGTTCGGGTACCCGATGGTGTTTACCGGATAGTCCCGGGTTCGCGCGAGCGCCGCCACGCTCCCGGGCTCGATTACCTTGATGCGCATGTCGATGCCTACCCGCCGGACGTACGCCTGCACGGCCTCGTACTGGGGCACGCTGTCGGCGGTCACCGGCACCGTGAAGGAGAACGTGTCGATGCCGGCCTCGTCGAGCAGGGCACGGGCTCGGGCGGGATCGTAGGAAAAGAAGGACTCGAGCTCCGGGTCGTGTCCGAGGTTGGCGTGGTGCATGGGCTGCGACGTGGGCCGCGCGTATCCGAAGTAGACCGCCTCGGCGATCGCCTGCCGGTCCACCGCGAAGCCGAGGGCCTGCCGCACGCGCGGGTCGCCCATCTCCGGCACGAGGTCGCCCGCCCGGTCCAGGATGGTCAGTCCGAACCACCGATTGGCCCGGGATGTGACACCGAACCCCTGGTCGCGCGCCGGCTCGGCCTCGGTCGGGCCGACGATGGCGAGGTCGATCTGTCCCGAGACCAGTGCGTTCAGGCGGGCGCGCCGGTCGGGAAGTTCCTGGACGTCGATGGCCGGCACGTCGTGGTAGGTCGGCTCGAAGTGTTCCGGGTTCGGCACGAAGTGCAGGACTTCGCCGAGGGTCGAACGCGCACGGTCATACAGCCAGGGACCGGTGCCCACGGGGTTCAGGTCGAGGTCCGGGTTGTCGAAGGCGGCCGGGCTCACCATCATCCCCGGCGACAGTCCGAGGTTGTACAGCAGCGTCGGGTCCGGAAAGTGCAGGTGCAGACGCAAGGCGTAGTCGTCCAGCACCTCCGCCGCGTACATCGATGCGACGGTGTTGATGCGCGGTCCCTTGAGCTCCATGAGGCGGTCGATGTTGGCCTTTGCCGCGTGGGCGTCGAACAGTTCGCCGTCTATGAAACGGACGTCCCGGCGCAGGGTGAGGTCGATGGTGTTGTCGTCCGGCCACGTCCACGACGTCGCAAGGCTCGGGTGGGGCTCGAAAGGGCTCGCCAGGTTCAGCGCCGTCAGACCGTCGTACACCAGCGTGAGGTAACTGGAGAACTGCGGCCCCGTGTCGGCGAGGTGCGGGTCGAAGGTCACCATCGGGTTCGACGTCCCGAAGCGCACGGTCTCGGCGGTCGTGACGACCGGCAGCCCGACGCTGGCCACCTCGTCGTGACCGCCCGAGCAGGCCGGGAGCGAGAGGCAGGCGACGAGCCCGGCCCATGCGGCGCGGGGAATGGCGTTCGGCACCGGCGTGGTAACCGCTAGAAGATCAACTGCACCGTTTCGCCGTCGGCCTCGACAAGGGTCGACCGCACGGCGGGCAGGATCGCCGGGTCCGTGGGCAGCGTTGCGACCCACTCGGCATGGCGGGCCGAGAGCCGTTCGACCACGTCGGGATGTTCGGCCGCGAGGTTGACGGTCTCGCCGGGATCCGCATCGAGGTCGTACAGCATCGTCACGTGCCCGAGCGGCGCGTCGGTCGGCCAGCCTTCCTCGGGAGGCGTCAGGCGGCCGGTCTCGTCGAGGTCGTCGGTCGTGAAGTCGGTCCGGCGGTAGCGGATGAGCTTCCAGCGCTCGTCCCGGATCGCCATGTTGGGGCCGGAACGCCAGTAGAGGTGCTCGTGAGGCCGGCCGTCGGCCTCGCCGCGCAGGTAAGGCAGCAGGTCGACGCTGTCCTCGGTGGTGGCGGCATTCCCGGCCGCGCCCGTGAAGGTCGCAAGCAGGTCGAGCGAAATCACCGGTTCCCCGTAGACCTGTCCGGCGGGCAACCCGTCCGGCCAGCTCAGGATGAACGGAGTCCGGATGCCGCCCTCGTGGTGATAGCGCTTGAAGCCCTTGTGCGGAGCGTTCGAGCACGCGTGGCCGATGTACCCCGCGCACCCGTTGTCCGACAGGAACGCGATGAGGGTGTTCTCGTACTGGCCGATCTCGCGGAGCTTCGCGACGACGCGCGCGACGCTCTCGTCCAGGGAGCCCACCATCGCCGCGTAGACGCGGGTGCGCGGATCCTCGATGTGCCGGTACGGCTCGAGATAGCGTTCCGTAGCCTGCAGGGGCGTGTGTGGCGTCGTGTGGCTGAGGTAGAGGAAGAACGGCTCGTCGCTGTGCCGGTCGATGAACGCCACGGCTTCGTCGGTGAACGCGTCCGTCAGGTACTCCTCCACCTCCACCGTCTCGAAGCCGCGGGAGACGGCGACGCGTTCTGGCCGTTCCGTCAGGGGCGGCCCGATGGTCTCCACGCCCGGCGTGCGTGAATCGATGAAGATGCTGCCCCCCGCGAGGACGCCGAAGTACTCGTCGAAGCCGCGGCTCATGGGGTGGTGCTCGCGCTGGTAGCCGAGGTGCCACTTGCCGACCATGCCCGTCGCGTAGCCCAGGTCCTTGAGCGCGTCGGCGAAGGTCCGCTCCGCGGCGCTCATGCCGTTCTCCACGTCGCGCCCGGCCGGGTTGAACTCCCAGCCGTGGCGCGCCTGGTACCGTCCGGTCAGCATGCCGGCGCGGGACGGACTGCACACCGGGTGCGAGACATAGCCCTCGGTGGCGCGCACCCCGGCGGCCGCCAGGGCGTCGATGTTGGGTGTGGAGATCACCTCCCCGCCGTAGACGCCGATGTCGCCGATGCCGAGGTCGTCGGCGAAGACCAGGACGATGTTGGGCGGCCGTTCCCCGGCCGCGGCCGCTTCGGGCTCGGCGGACGGTTCCGTCGGGGCGGACGGTGGCTCCGTGCAGGCTGTGAGCAGGAACGCGATGCCCGCGAGTGCGGGCAGCCAGAGTCGCCCGGGAAGGGGACGGGGAAGGGGCGCGGTCATGGCTGGAGACCCCAGGGAGCGGATGGCGCTCAAGCGTATCATGCGGGCTTTTCACGGCGACCGGGGAACGCGCCATGGCGGAGATCCACGACCACGCGGACGAGCACAGCGACGACATCGTCGCCGCGCCCGGTCCCGAGCGGGACGCGCTGGCGGCGCTGAACGGCTACATGGACGCCTGGAACCGCCGCGACATCGCCGGCATGGACGCGGCTTTTCACTTCCCGCACGTGCGCATCGCGAGCGGCAGGATCATCCACCTGGAGTCGCCGGAGTCCCGCGTCCCGGACTTCTTCGCGAAGTTCATCGCCGCCACCGGCTGGCACTACAGCCTCTGGGACTACCGGCGCGCCATCCAGAGCACGGACGACAAGGTCCACTTCGCGGTTCAGTTCAGCCGCTACCGCGCGGACGGCAGCGCGATCGGCTCCTACCCGTCGATGTGGATCGTCGCGAAGATCGACGGCCGGTGGGGCGTGCAGGCGCGCTCGAGTTTCGCGCCGTAACCGCTCCCGTCAGGAGCCTGCGGGCGGAACGGGCGGCGTCTGCCGCAGCCGCACGTCCCGCAGCATGTACCGGTCCACCCGCACTCCGGTCAGCCTGTCCGGGTCGTACGCCACGATCTCGTCGAAGTACACCAGGGGCAGCGACAGCACCTGCTTGACGACGATGTTGAAGTACTCGCGGTAGTGGCGGGCGCGGAGTTCCTCGTCGAGGCTGCGCCGGGCGTCGCGACCGAGCCACTCGAGCCGCGGATCCTCGTAGCGGAACGGATTGAACCCGGCCGTGACCGACCAGATCGCCTGGTGGCGGCTGTCCGGGTCGAAGTTGGGATAGGCGATCGTGTTCATCGGGTACTCGCGCGTGCGGGCGAGGGCCTCGATGGTGCCGGGCTCGATGACCTTGATGCGCATGTCGACGTTCACCTGGCGCAGGTAGGCCTGGACGGCTTCGTACAGGGCGGTGTTCTGCGGTAGCACGGGCACAGAGAAGGAGAAACCGTCGACCCCGGCCTCGGCGAGCAGGGCCCGTGCGCGGTCCGGGTCATGAGAGAAGAAGCGCTCGAGGGCGGGATCGTGCCCTAGGCCCGGCGCCATGGGCTGCAGCGCCGGCTGGGCGTAGCCGAGGAAGACGGTGTCGGCGATGGCCTGGCGGTCCACGGCGAATCCGAGTGCCTGCCGCACGCGGGGGTCGCCGAGTTCGGGCACCAGTTCGCCGGCCCGGTCCAGGATGGTCAGGCCGAGCCAGCCGCTCGAGTCCGCGGCGATGGCGAAGCCGCCGGCCTGCGCCGGCGCCGTCTCGGCGGGGCCCACCTCGGCGAGATCGACCTGGCCGGAAATCAGCGCGTTGAGCCGCGCCCGGTTGTTGACCAGGGGGCGGATGGCGATTCGCGGGGCGTCCCGGAACGCGGCGTCGTAGTACTCGGTGTTCGGCAGGAAACGGTGGACTTCGCCGATGGCGGAGTTCGCGCGGTCGTACTTCCAGGGTCCCGTCCCGACAGGGTCCAGGTCCAGGTCGGGATTGTCGAATGCCGCGGGGCTCACCATCATGCCCGGCGACATGCCGAGGTTGTAGAGCAGCGTCGGGTCGGGGAAGTGCAGGTGCAGGCGGAGCGTGAAGTCGTCCACGGCTTCCGCGCTGTGCAACGAGGTGACCGTGTTGATGCGCGGACCCTCGAGACGCAGCATCCGTTCCATGTTGGCCTTCGCCGCAGGGGCATCGAAACGCTCCCCGTCGATGAACCGCACGTCGCGGCGCAACTGGAATTCCACCGTGGTCGGGTCGAGCCAGGTCCAGGAGGTGGCGAGGCCCGGGTACGGTTTCGAGAAGTCCGCCGTGTTGAGCCGGGTCAGGCCGTCATAGACGAGGACCAGGTACGTCTCGAAGGGCGCGCCGGTGTCCGCGAGGTGCGGGTCGAAGGTGACGAGCGGAGTGGCCGTGCCGAACCGGACCGTGCGATCGTCGGCCACGGCGGGGGGCCGCGTTTCGTCCCCAGGCTTCGAGCATGCGGGCAGGGTGGCCGAGACGAGTCCGCACAGGATCGCCGCGAGCACCAGGGCCGGCGGCAGCCTGGACATCGTTCCATGGGCGTGTGGCTCGGGGAGGCTGCCGATCGCGGCTCAGGCGTCGAAGAAGGCCAGCGCGCGCGCCTCGATGCTCTCGCGCGGCGCGGCGCCGGCCGGGCTCGTCGGGTCGTCGAAGGCCGAGTGCGCGGTGAAGCGGGTGCGGCCGTCCTGCATGGAGTCGTAGCACTTCAGCAGCAGCGCCTCGTCCACGCGCATCTCCGGGACGTAGAACCAGCGATGCCCGGGGCTGTGCAGGAACGCGTAGATCTCGCCCGTACGGTCGCGATAGATGAGGTCGAGAGGGACCATGTCCGCCGCCGCGATGCTGTCGCCGCTGCAGACCGCCAGGGGCGTCCCCCGCACGGGGCCCGAGATCGGCTTCCAGACGTTGATGACGGCGAACCGCCGCTTCAGCAGGTCCTCCGCCTCGTCGGGCACGAGGTCGCGGACGCGCTGCGGACCGGAGTCGTGCGTGTAGTCGTTGTGGACGAAACGGACCGGGGGATGCACGTCCGGGGAGTGCCGTTCCGCGTCGTCGGAGCGTACGTTGTGGTCAAACACCAGCACCCGGCTCGCGCCCGTGGCTGCACGCACCAGGCGTTCCACCTCCGGGTAGTAGACGCTGCGGACCTCTTCGGCGTCGTCGAAGTCCCGCACGCGCGACTCGTGGCCCACGAGACGGACGCCTTCCCGGTCGAGCGACAGCGTGTCGGCGACGGCGCGTGCGTCGACGACCGGCATGGTCCGTACCGCATCGCCCGGGGTGCGCTCCGCGTGTTCCTCCGGCTTCCCCTCGTGGAGGAAGACCCCCGGCTTCCCGGACGGTTCCTCGATGTAGTGGAAGTCGGCTTCGACCGGGCGTGCGACGTTCATCGTTATCACCCAGTCACGAGCCGTGTCGCGTAGGCGACCGTGCCGGCGGTCAGGGCGTGCCGGCGCTGGAAGTTCTCCCGCGCGTGCTGTGGCGGCTGCCGCGACGCCTGCCAGGAGTTCAGCCCGTCGTACCACGTCAGCAGCAGCATCCTGCCGCGCTCGGCGGAGCGGTCGCGCTGGCAGAACAGGCCCTGCGGTTCGGCCCGGTAGGCATCCACGGCCTCGAAGCTCTTCCACGCCTCGGCGGAGAGGGCGGCGATCTCCTCGACATCGCGATGGGCGACTTCGAAAAAGCGGAACACGTACAGGCCCTCGCGCGTGAGCGGAACCGAGTCGGTCGGACGCACCGTCGGCACGAGCGTCAGCGAAGCGGCCCCTTCCACCGCTTCGAGCGAGGAGACCGTCTCCACCGAGTCGGCCACCGCCGCGTCGTCTCCCACCGTCACGGCGACGAGTTCGTTCGACGCGATGCCGAACAGGCCGTGAAACGTGCCCCAGACGCGTTCCGTGGGAAGCGCCGCGACGACGGCTTCCCGCAAGGGCGGCCAGTCGCGCTCCTGGCCGCGGATGCGAAGGAAGGCGAAGGTGTCCATGGCCTCTCCCGCCGACACACAAGCCGCTGACGTTACCAGAGCGGGCCCACTCGAAACAGGCCGCAAGCTGGCGCGGCACGGCCGTGGCAGCGGCGGCGCGCGGGGGACGCCGTGATAAGCTGCCGCGCTTTCGTCGGGGGGGATCGATGAACGGCGCGGAAAGCCTGCTGCGGACGCTCGCGGCCCACGGCGTGGACGTGTGCTTCGCGAACCCCGGCACTTCCGAGATGCACCTCGTGCAGGCCATCGACACGGTGGACGAGACCCGCGGCGTGCTGTGCCTGTTCGAGGGCGTGTGCACCGGCGCCGCAGACGGGTACGCGCGCATGAACGGCGGCCCGGCGACGACCCTCCTGCACCTCGGGGCGGGGCTCGCGAACGGCGTCGCGAACCTCCACAACTGCCGCCGCGCGGACTCGCCGCTCATCAACGTCGTGGGCGACCACGCGATCCACCACGTCGCCTACGATGCACCCCTGACCTCGGACATCGAGAGCGTCGCGAAGCCGGTCTCCGCCTGGATCCGCACGTCGCGGACTTCCGAGGGCCTCGCGCTCGACGCGGTGGACGCGGTGCGCACGGCGCTCGCTCCCAACCCCATGCCGCGCGGCGGCATCGCAACGCTCATCGTGCCGGTGGACTGCGCCTGGGGAGAGGGACGCATGCGGGCCAAGGACCCCGGCTTCGACGCCTCGGTGGCGAAGCCGACGGTGGACGACGCAGCGGTGGCGTCCATCGCGCCGCGGATCGACTCCGACACGCTGCTCATGATCGACGGCAACGGGCTGACGGAGGCCGGCGTGCGCGCTGCCGGCCGGATCGCCGCGGCGACGGGCTGCCGGCTCTACACGCCCACGTTTCCGGCGCGGGTCGAAGCGGGCCCGGACCTGCCGCTCGTCGAGCGCTTGCCCTACTTCCCCGAACACGTCATGCAGGTCTTCGCTTCGGTCCGGAGGCTGGTGCTCGCGGGCTCTCAGGCTCCGGTCAGCTTCTTCGCCTACCAGAACCTGCCGAGCGACCTGGTGCCGGAGCACTGCGAGACCATCCGGCTGGCGCACCGGCACGAGGACGTCGAGGCGGCACTCACCGGGATCGCCGACGAACTCGATGCGCCGGCGGGGCAGGTCGCCGGTGGCGAGCGGCCGGACGCGCCCGAGGGCGCGCTCTCTGCGGGCAACATCGCGCAGCTCGTCGCGGCCCGCGCACCCGAGCACAGCATCATGGCCACGGACTCCGGCGGCGGCGGTGCGGCGCACCCGGTGCTGCAGCGGAGCCTGCGCCACAGCTGGCTCAACCTGACCGGCGGATCGATCGGTGACGGCGGCCCCATCGCGGTCGGCGCGGCGGTCGCGTGTCCGGACCGCCAGGTGTTCGCGCTGCTCGGCGACGGCGGGGCCATGTACACGAACCAGTACCTGTGGACCGCGGCCCGCGAGGGGCTGAACATCGTCTCGATCATCTTCTCGAACCGCCAGTACAACATCCTGGAGGTCGAATACCGGCGTCTCGGCATCAACGAGATCGGGCGCGACGCCGCGAGCCTGTTCGACCTGTCGAATCCGGACATCGACTGGGTCAGCCTCGCGGCGGCGCAGGGCGTGCCGGGCGCCCGGGCCTCGACGTGCGGCGAGTTCGACGCGGCGCTCGGGCGGGCCCTCGCGAGCGACGGGCCGTACCTGATCGAGGCCGTCGTCTGAATCGGCCGGCGCAACGCCGGGCCGAACGGCCGGCCCCGTGAGCGCAATGCCGGGCAGTGGAGTGAGCGCTGCCGCCGTTGACGCGCCCGGCGCCGCCGTCGCGCGAGGCACCCATCCTTACTACGTCCTCGCGCTGCTCTTCCTGGCCTACACGTTCAGTTTCGTCGACCGCCAGATCCTGTCGATCCTGTTCGAGCCCATCAAGGCCGAGATGGAGCTGTCGGACACGCAACTCGGCTTCCTGGGCGGACTGGCCTTCGCGCTGTTCTACTCGACGCTCGGTGTGCCGATCGCGATGCTCGCCGACCGCAGCGTGCGCACGCGCATCATCACGGTGTCGCTCGTGGTGTTCTCGGCCATGACCGCGCTCTGCGGACTTGCGCAGAACTTCTGGCACCTGGCGCTGGCGCGGGTGGGGGTCGGCGTCGGCGAGGCCGGCGTGAACCCGGCGAGCCACTCGATCATCGCGGACATCTTCCCACCGGCGAAGCGTTCGACCGCCATGGGTCTGATCGCCGTGGGGCCGAACGCGGGCATGCTGATCGGCCTCGCGGCCGGCGGCATCCTCTCGGTGCAGTACGGCTGGCGCGTGACGATCATGGCCGTGGGGCTGCCCGGGCTCCTGCTCGCGCTCATCTTCTGGCTCACCGTCCGGGAGCCGCGGCGCGGCGGGTCGGAGTCGCGTTCGGCGGACGTCGCGGCGCCGCCGGTCCGCGAGTCGGTCGTCTACATGTGGCGCAACCGGGCGATGCGCCATCTCGTGATCGGCGCGATGATGAAGGGGATCGGGGGGTACGGGCTCGTGTCGTGGATGCCGTCGTTCCTGATCCGGACCCACGATCTCAGCGCTGCGCAGGTGGGGCTCCTGCTCGGCGTCGGGCTGGGGGTGATCGGGGGCCTCGGCGCCTTCCTGGGCGGATACCTGAACGACCGGCTCTCGAAACGCCGGGCCGGGGCGGGACTCGCCGTCATCGCGGTCATCACGGCCGCGGTCTATCCCTTCTCCGTCGGCGCCTACCTCGTGCCCGAACTGTGGTTGTGCGCGGCACTGCTGGTCTTCCAGATCTTCGGGGGCGGCATGTATCTCGCACCGAGCTTCGCGTTGGTCCAGAGTCTCGCGCGGCTGCGCATGCGTTCGGTCGCCGCCGCGGTGAAGATGCTGGCGATCAACCTGATCGGGCTCGGGCTCGGACCGTGGGCGGTGGGGGCGCTGAGCGACATGCTCCGCCCGGCGTTCGGCGACGACTCCCTGCGTATCGCCATGCCGATCGTCGGAGCCTTCGCCGTGTGGGGCGCGCTGCACTTCTACCTGAGCAGCCGACACCTGGAGGAGGGGCTCGCCGAGGCGCAGCGCGACTGACGATGGTGAGACTCTCCGACCTGCCGGAACACGAGCGCGCTCACCTGCTCGACAAGAACCTGGGACCTCTCGGGCCTCCGGCGTGGGTACCGCCCGGCAAGCCCCTGGCCGAGCGCAGGGTCGCGCTCGTGACGACGGCGGGGCTGCACCGTCGCGCTGACGCCGCGTTCGAGCTGACCGACGCCAGCTACCGCGTGCTGCCCGGGGAACTCGCGGCGTCAGACCTCGTCATGTCGCACAGTTCGGTGAACTTCGACCGCTCGGGGTTCGCCGAGGACGTGAACCTGGTGTTCCCCATCGACCGGTTCCGGGAACTCGCCGACGAGGGTGCGATCGGCGGACTGGCGTCGAACCATTTCAGCTTCATGGGCGCCGGACTGCTGCCGGAGGCCTACGAGGCGCCCGCTCGGGACCTCGCCCGCATCCTGCACCGCGACGGGGTAGACACCGCGTTCCTCACACCGGTCTGACCCAACTGCACGCGCGCCGTGAGCGCCGTGGCGTACTACCTGGAAGCCTCCGGCATCGCGACGGCCGGGATCAGTCTCGTGCGGGAGAACACGGCGGCGTTGCGCCCGCCCCGGTTCCTGTGGGTGTCCTTCCCCCTCGGCCGGCCCCTCGGGATGCCGGGAGACCCGTCGTTCCAGCGGCGTGTCATCCTGGCGGCGCTCGCGCTCCTCGACGCGCCGGCGGGACCGGTGCTGGAAGACTATCTGAAGGATGTGCCCGCGCCGCCGACGGATGCCGTGGTCGCGTGCCCGGTGAGTTTCCCGGCGCGCCTGGAGGGAAGCGGGACATGGACCGCTGCGCTACGTAACGAGATCGCACTGCTGCGGCCCTGGCATGTGCGGTCGATCGAGCGCCGTGAACGGACGACGGTGGGCATCGCGGACGCGCCCGTCGAGGATCTCGCAATACGGTTGGGGAGCATGCTCGATGCCACGTCCGGCTCTGCGGAGGCGCTTCCGCGGACCCTGCCGCAGTTGCAGCGGCTGAAACGCACGTTGTCCGACCTCTTGGCGTTTCACGAGGAAGCCGTCACCGCCCAGCCCGGCGACATGCCGTGGCAGGAGGTACGTCGCGTGCTCTGGCAGGAGAGCGTCCTCGGGGATGCGATACTGACGTTGCGCGACCGTTTTCGGGCGTCGGGCGACCCGGGGCTGGTCGCGTTCACGCGGGTGTTGGTGCCACGCGGGGCGCTGGACGACTGACGGGCTCGCGCCGGAGGGAGGAGCCACGTTGAGCGGCAGGATATCGAGCTTCGGAGCCGAAGAGCCCACGGCCCGGGTCGTGGAGGAGCTCTTGCGGGAAGGCGTCGTGATCCTCGAGGACCTCCTCGCGGAGGAGGTCGTGGACCGTCTGAACGAAGAGTTGCTGCCCCGTTTCGGGGCGCCGCAGGCGGACGGAGATGCGTTCAGGGACCCTGCGACCGCGACCCTGGCGGGTATCTGGGGAATGCACGCCGTATTCAGCGAAGAG
>VXNE01000635.1:12613-16549 GCA_009840715.1 Gammaproteobacteria bacterium | reverse complement strand
GTTTGCGAGCCCGGGCGGCAGGACCGCGGCGGGCTCGACGAGGGGTTTGCGGCGCTGCCAGGCGGCGAAGACCACCGGGAATGCGACGAAGCCGCCCTTGGAGAAGACGACGTGGGGCCTGACCCGGCCGAGGATGGCGAAGGCCTGCAGGATGCCGATGGGAATCCGCATCGCATCGGTCAGGTTGGCCAGTGAGAAGTACCGCCGCAGTTTGCCGGTCCGCACGCTGAAGAACGGCGTCCCGAGGGGCGTCACGAGGCGTTCCTCGAGTCCTGAGTCCGAGCCGATGAACGAGACTTCCCAACCCTTTGCCTGTAGCGCCTCGATCACCGGGAGGGCCGGAATCACGTGGCCGGCGCTCCCGCCGCCGGTGACAACTGCCCTCTTCAAAGGGCGAGCGCCTCCTTGACGAACTGCACCGTCACCCGCCGGCTCGCGGACAGGGACGCGCGGTCGATCTTCTCAAGAAGTGCGAGGAGTTCCGGCAGGCTCCGGTCCACCCGCCGCATCAGGAAGCCGACGACCTCGTCGGACAGGTCGAAGCCGCGGTCGCGCGCCGCGCGCTTGAGGACCGGGACGGCGTCCTTGTCCGACAGCGGCGTCAGTTCGAAGCAGGCGGCGCCCCGCAGGCGCGAGGCGAGATCGTGAAGCGCGAAATGCGCGGCCGCCGGGGACTGCGTCGCGGTCAGTGCAAGGGCGTGCCCCCGGCGGAGCATGGCGTTGTACAGGCGGAACAGCCCCTCTTCCCTGGGACGGTCGCCCAACCAGGCATCCGCGTCGTCGATCAGGACCCGATCGAACGCGTCGTAGCCTTCCACGTCGCCGAGTTCCCTTGCCGGCACGTAGGCGCCGCCGCACGCGTGGCACATTGCCTGCAGCAAGTGGCTCTTCCCCACCCCGGGCGGTCCCCAGAGCCACGTGCAGCGAAACCCGTCCGCCGGCGCCCGCAGGTGTGTCAGGGCTTCGGAGTTCGCACCGACGGCGAAACGCTCGAACGTGAACCGCTCCCGCAGGGGGAAACGCATGGGCAACTGACGGCTCACTCGGAGGACCTCGAAGTGCGGAAGGCGCGATAGCTCCAGGTAATGACGTAATCGAGGCCCGACGCGATGCCGAGCAGACCCACGAGCGCGAATCCCCAGGGGTTGACGAGCCAGGCGGCGAGCGAGGACAGCGTGCCGGCTTCCAGGAGCTGGACCAGCAGCAGGACGAGCATGACGATCTGGACCGCCGTGTTGGCCTTGCTGATGAACGTCGGGGCGATGTCGATGCGCTCGATGAGCAGGCTGTAGAGCATCACGCCGCCCACGATGACCACGTCCCGTGCCAGGACGATCGCGGCGAGCCAGAGCGGCACGTGGCCCTGCAGCAGCAGGACAAGGAACGTCACGCCGATCAGCAGCTTGTCGGCCAGGGGGTCGGCGAAGGCGCCGAACGGCGTCGTCCACGCGTACCGGCGCGCCAGCGCGCCGTCGATGGCGTCGGAGACGCCGGCGACGGCCATCAGGAGGAGTGCGGTTCCGTAGTCGCCGTACGCCAGGCACCAGCCCGTTGGCACCACCAGGGCGATCCGAAAGATAGTGATCAGGTTGGGGAGCTGGCGCATGTCAACCGTTCCCCGTCCAGGCGAGGGTCAGCCGGTCCACCGCTGCGCCGGGTGGCGGGACCGCCTCGTCGGCTTCCAGCAGTCCGTACACGGAGAGCAGCTCGGCGAGCCGGGACCGGGTCGAGCGCGTAGTTACCCGCAGGGTCGTCCGGGCTGGGCCCGCGGAGAGCAGCTCGACGCGGTCGATGAACTCGAGCGCCCCGAGTCCGCGCATGAGCGTGGCGTAGTCGCGCACCGTCGCGATGCCGAGTACTTCGAGTTCGAAGGCCGTGGCCTCGCGTCCGAGCACCGCGAAGCGGTCCATGAGTTCGTCGGCCACCTCGTCGACCGCGAGCGCAGCGCCCTCTTCCGGCGTCTGCGTCTCGAAGCTGAACGACCGTTGGCCCCCATCGAGCCGGAAGTCCCACTCCGTGACCCACTCGCCCAGGGGATTGGCGCGCGCACGGCCGAGGAGCACGACATCGGGCTCGTAGCGGGCCGTCGCCTGCTCGATGGCGTAGGGAAACCGGTACCAGACGTCCGCTACCGAGATGCGCGAGGCGTCTTCTTCGTCGAGCAAGGGCAGCCCTATCTCGATGCCCCGCTGGCGAGCCCGCGTGCGCAACCCCTCTGCGAGGGGATGATCGGACTCGGCGGAGAGTACGGTCGGCGTACCTTCCGCGGCCACGGCCACCCAGGCAAGTCCGACCGGTCGGTTGGCGCTCCAGATGGGCAGGGCCGCCTCTGACACCAGGTCGCGCACGGCCTTGGGGGAGAAGCTGACCCCGAGACGCATCTCGCCCTCGGCATTCCGGGGCAGGAAGCGGTACTGCACGTAGTAGGGGCCGGGATCGCGCAGGGCCGCCTGGACGGGCTCGCTCATCGGCACGCTACGCAGCCCCGTAAGCCGCATGAGCATCTCGCGCAACGCGGTCCGGGAAGCGCTGCGCCGGTCGGCGGCGCCCTGGCTCGCAACCGGGGCCTCCACGTCGTAGAGCCACGGTACGACGGCTCCGTACGCGTTGGCTCCGATCGGGAGCGTCAGGGTCGCTACGAAACCGACGGCCAACGCTGGCATGGGCCGGGGAACGGCTCGCAGCAAACGCTTTGCCGCGGCGAGCCATCGTCGGGCGCGGATTTGGGTGGGCGGCTGTTCCATGGGCGGTCGCTCGGACTGGGCGCGGAACACCGACCGCGAGGCGCCAGGACCGCGGCGGCGTTTGTGGATGTCGGGACGCATGGTACAAACTGCCACCTTTCGATCAAACTCCGTCATGTCCGGACTCACCTACCGCAAGTCCGGCGTCGACATCGACGCGGGCCAGGAACTGGTGCGGCGGATCGCGCCCGCCGCCAAGGGCACGCACCGTCCGGAGATCCTCTCGGATCTCGGTGGTTTCGCGGCCCTGGCTTCTATTCCCGAGAAGTACCGCAATCCCGTGCTCGTCACCGGGACCGACGGTGTCGGCACCAAGCTCAAGCTCGCCATGCAGCACGACCGGCACGACGAGGTGGGACAGGACCTCGTCGCCATGTGCGTCAACGACGTGATCGCGACCGGCGCCGAGCCGTTCCTGTTCCTCGACTACTACGCGACGGGACGGCTGGAGGTGGACGTGGCGGAGCGCGTCATCGTCGGCATCGCGAGGGGTTGCGAGATGGCCGGCTGCGCCCTCGCGGGCGGCGAGACCGCGGAGATGCCCGGGTTCTACCAGGACGGCGAGTACGACCTGGCGGGGTTCTGCGTGGGCGTGGTGGAACGCGACTCGATCGTGACCGGGGACGAAATCGAAGTCGGTGACCGGCTGATCGGACTGGCCTCTAACGGGCCGCACTCGAACGGTTATTCGCTCATCCGGCGCATCCTGGAAGACCGCGCGACCGAGCCGACGTCCGCGGAGCTGGACGCCCTGCTTGCCCCGACCCGCATCTACGCGAAGGCGGTGGCTGCGGCCTTGGCTGCCGGTGAGATCCGCGGCATGGCCCACATCACCGGCGGCGGCATCGTGGAGAACGTCCCCCGCATCTTCCGGCGCCCGCTCGCGGCCGACATCGACCTGGACGCCTGGCGATGGCCGGAGGTGTTCCCGCTGCTGCAGCAGGCGGGGAACGTCGACGAGATGGAGATGCTGCGAACGTTCAACTGCGGGATCGGATACGTGCTGGCCGTGCCGCCCGCCGGGGTGGACCCGGTCCTCGCCGCCCTGTCCGAAGCAGGAGAAACGGCCGTGGTGGTCGGTCACGTAGTTCCCGCGGGAACCACGCCGGCAGCGGGGCGGCTGGTTGTCGAAGAAGGGGCGGGCCGTCTCGGACGGTCGGCGGATGAGACGAGGGGAGAGCGGTCATGAGCC
>VXNE01000635.1:0-12603 GCA_009840715.1 Gammaproteobacteria bacterium | reverse complement strand
TCTCCACTGCAGGCTGCGGCGCGGGGGCTACTGGCCCCGGACGCGCTGGGACCTGACTATTACCCGCCGCGGCTGACCGGTCTGCGCGGCTCTCACGCGGGCTCCTTCGAGGTGGCGCATGCGGTCGGGCGCGAGGGCCGCAGGTACGAGCCGCCGGCCGAGCAGACGGACGCGACTTACGACCTGGTGGTGGTGGGAGGCGGGCTGTCCGGGCTCGCGGCCGCCTGGTTCTTTCGCGAAGCGGCGGGCCCCGATGCAAGGATCCTCGTGCTCGACAATCACGACGACTTCGGCGGGCACGCCAAGCAGGTCGAGTTCGAAGTGGGCGGACGTCGCCTCATCTCCTACGGAGGCAGCCAGACGCTCGAGCAGGGAGGTATCCCGGCGGCGGCGAAACGCCTGTTGCACGCCGTGGGGTTCGAGGCGGCGCCGTTCGAGAAGTACTTCGACCGGGCCTTCTACCAGAAATACCTGCAGCCCGGGATCTACTTCGACGCGGAGCGGTACGGCGAGAGCAAGCTCGTCAGGAGCCCCATGGGGACGCTTGCCGATTATGTCGGCGTCGAGCGTTCGCACGACTACGCGGAGATGATCGCCGACTTCCCGGTATCCGATGCGGCGAAGCAACAGCTCACCCGGCTCTTTACCGCAACGCCGGAGTCGGTGTACGCCGACGTGTCGGGAGAGATGGCGCTCCAGAGGTTGATGACGCAGTCCTACGAGGCCTTCGTCCGGGAGGTGCACGGGCTGGGTGACGAGGCGTGCAGCGTGCTGCGCGACTACCTGAAGGGCCCCGGCACGCAGTTGGGCCTGGATTCCGCAAGTGTCCTGACAGGCGGCCTGTTCACCAATCTGCCGATTCCGGGCCTCATGGGTCTCGGCGACAACGTGCTGCAGATGCTGGGGCTGGGGGCGTCCGGTCCGAGCGCCGCATACATCCATCACTTTCCCGGGGGCAACTCGGGCATCGCCCGGTTGATCGTGCGCGACCTGATCCCGGGTGTCGCCCCGGGCGGCACCCAGGAAGACATGGTGCTTGCGCGGTTCGACTACGGGCGGCTGGACGACCCGCGGAGCCCGGTGCGCATTCGTCTGAACAGTACCGCGGTGGACGTGCGCCACGCCGCGGACGGGAAGGTCGTCGACGTGACCTACGTCCAGAGGGGCACCGCCTACCGGGTGCGGGGCAGCCATTGCGTGATGGCCTGCTACAACCACATGCTGCCGTGGATCTGCCCGGAAATCGGCGAGGAACAGAAGAAAGCCCTGCGCTACGCTTCCAAGACGCCCTTCGCTTACACCCAGGTTGCGTTGCGGAACTGGCGCGCCATCGAGAAGAGCGGCCACGGGATGGTCTACTCGCCGGGCGCCTTCGTCTCCGAGTTCTGGCTGGACTTCCCCGTCAGCATGGGCGGCTACGAGTACCCGAAGGACCCGGACGGTCCGACGGTCGTCACGGCGTATCCGATCGAGACGCCGGACCGTAGCGGTCTGTCACCGCGAGAGCAGTTCCGCGTCGGCCGCGCCGCGATGCTGGCGAGGCCGTTCGCGGAGTACGAGGCCGAGATCCTCGCCCAGTTGGACAAGGTGTGGGGTTCCTACGGCATGGACGCGGCGCGGGACGTTGCGGCCATCACCGTGAACCGCTGGCCGCACGGGTACGCCTACACCTACGACCCGCTCTGGGACCCGCCGGAGTACAGCGCGGATGCGGACACGGGCCCCCATGTCGCGGGCCGAGCCCAAATGAACCGCGTGTCGATCGCCAACTCCGACGCGGGAGCCACGGCGCTGGTGCAGACGGCGATGGCCCAGGGCCATCGGGCGGTGGCGGAGCAGCTCGCGATTGCGTCCTGACGATTTGGCCGGCTGGCAGGGTTCATCTTGCCCCCGGCATGTTCCCGCGGCTTGTTCCCGCAAACACGGCGGGTAAGACGATGAAGGCTTTCGGAGTTCGGCAACTGAAGGACAATCCGTCGGCGGCGTTGCGTGCCGCTCGAGAGGGTCCGGTTGTCGTGCTGAGCCGGAACTGTCCCGAGGCGGTGCTGGTTCACCTCGACGACGACACGCTTCTGGCCGAACCGGGTGTCAGGCTGGCGCTCGCCACGGCCTTGTATCGAGAACAGAGTTTGTCGCTCGGTCTGGCGGCCCGGTTTTCCGGCCTTGGCACGGCGGACTTCATCCAACACGTTTCGCACCTGGGTATCCCGGTGGTCAGAGGAACCCGGGCCACGGTCCGCGAGGACGTCCAGGCAATCGAGGCGTGGGAGAGCGACTCGTAGCGGCGGACGCGAGCTCCCCTTGAGCCTGGCGCGCGCGCACGGGGGTCCGCGGCTCCTGTTGATGGATGAACCATTTGGCCGAACTCACGCGCGGCTGTTGGGCATGGAGGTTACGGGCGTGGCGGGTCTGCTGGTTCGGGCGAAGCAAAGGGGGCTCGTCGCGACCGTCGGTCCGCTCCTGGACGCGCTTGAGGCGGGTGGCTTCAGGCTGTCCCGGGATGTAGTTGCGACGGTTCTGGAACAGGCAGGCGAGGTCTGATCCAAGCCACCCGTGGGCCAGCCGCATGCGCGATCAAGGCCTCGGCAACGTCACCCCCCGCTGCCCCTGGTACTTCCCGCCGCGGTCCCGGTAGCTGGTGTCGCACGCCTCGTCCGCCTGGATGAAGACGAGCTGCGAGACCCCCTCGTTGGCGTAGATCTTCGCCGGCAGGTTCGTGGTGTTCGAGAACTCGAGGGTGACGTGCCCTTCCCACTCGGGCTCGAGGGGCGTGACGTTCACGATGATGCCGCAGCGCGCGTAGGTGGACTTGCCGACGCAGAGGGTCAGCACGTCCCGGGGAATGCGGAAATACTCGACGGTGCTCGCGAGGGCGAACGAGTTGGGCGGGACGATGCAGCTCTCGCCCTCGATGTCCACGAAGCTGCGTTCGTCGAAGGCCTTCGGGTCGACGACGGCGGAGTGGATGTTCGTGAATACCTTGAAGGACGGCGCGCAGCGCACGTCGTAGCCGTAGCTCGAGGTGCCGTAGGAGATGACCTTGCGGTCCTCCACCATGCGCACCTGGCCGGGCTCGAACGGCTCGATCATGCCATGTTCGAGGGCCATCTCCCGGATCCACCGGTCGGAACGGATGGTCACGCGGGGCCCCTACTCCATCCGGATCGCCGGCGCGGGCGCCGCTTGTGCGAGGGTGCGCCAGAGCGCGGCGGCGCTGCGCCGGGCGCAGTCCCGGTAGAGGCCGGCGATCTCGCCTTCCGGATCGCTCGCCACGGTAGGCCGGCCGGCATCCGTCTGCTCGCGGATCTCCGGGGCGAGCGGGAACTCCCCGAGCAGTTCCGTGCCGTACTCCTCGGCCACGCGCGCGCCCCCGCCGGAGCCGAACAGGTCGTGCCGCGCGCCGCAGTCGCCGCAGGCGAAGTAGCTCATGTTCTCGACGACGCCCAGGATCGGGATGTTCACCTTGGAGAACATCTCGATGCCCTTGCGCGCGTCGGCCAGGGCGATGTCCTGGGGCGTCGTGACGATCACCGCGCCGCCGACGGGCACCGCCTGGGACAGGGTGAGCTGGATGTCGCCGGTGCCGGGGGGCATGTCGACGACCAGGTAGTCGAGATCGCTCCACGCCGACTGGTTCAGCAGTTGCTGCAGCGCTCCGGACACCATCGGCCCCCGCCACACCATCGGCGTCCGGTCCGTCACCAGCATGCTCATCGACATCGCCTCGATGCCGTGCGCCTTGATCGGCACGAAGAACTTCTCGTCGCGCACTTCGGGACGCCGGCCTTCCGGCACGCCGAGCATGATGCCCTGGCTGGGTCCGTAGATGTCCGCGTCGAGCACGCCGGCCTTCGCGCCGATGCGGTCGAGGGCGAGTGCGAGGTTGACCGCCACCGTGGACTTCCCGACGCCGCCCTTGCCGGAGGCGACGGCGATGACGTTCTTCGCTCCGGGGATGCCCTTCTGGGTCGGGGCGCGGAAGGTGAGGTCGAGCACGACATCGTCCTCGAGCCAGCCAGCCGCCGCCCGCGTGTATGCGTCTTCAAGGCCGTCCACCGGGTAGCCGAGGCACACCTCCGCGTGCCAGCGGTCGTCGAGCCGGGCCGCGCGGCGCACGGCGCCGAGTTCGCCCCAGGGGGTGCCGAGAACGGGGTCGGGGAATGTTTCGAGGGGTCGCGCCATCGGCTCGGATTATAGGCGCGGACCGCATGCAGGGGCGGGGCACGGGCGACCAGAAGCGTCGCCCCTATGCTCGGGAACCTGATAGAGTGCGCGCCCGAGCCGAGTCGGGCGAGTTGGTTCGCTTTTGGCCCCACCCCGGGAAACCCCGATGAGCACATCCGAACGCCGCCGGATCATGGTTTCGAGCGCGTTGCCGAACGCGAACGGGTCCATCCATCTCGGCCACCTCCTGGAGCATGTCCAGACGGACATCTGGGTGCGTTTCCAGCGCCTGGCCGGTAACGAGTGCATCTACGTGTGCGCCGACGACGCGCACGGCACGGGGACGATGCTGAAGGCGGAGCAGGAGGGCACGACCGCGGAGGCGCTCATCGACGGGATTCGCGCCGAGCACGAGCGCGACTTCGCCGGCTTCCTGATCAGCCACGACAACTACTACAGCACGCACTCGGAAGAGAACCGCCACTACTCGGAGCTGATCTACGAACGCCTGCGCGAGAAAGGCCACATCTTTACGGAGGAGGTGGAGCAGCTCTACGACCCGGAGAAACGGCTCTTCCTCGCGGACCGCTACGTGAAAGGGAACTGTCCCCGCTGCGGCGCGGCCGATCAGTACGGGGACAACTGCGAGGTCTGCGGCGCGACGTACGACGCCATCGAGCTCGGGGAGCCGCGGTCGCTCCTGTCCGGCGCGGCGCCGGTGCTCGAGTCGTCGCTGCACTACTTCTTCGACCTCCCGGCGTTCACGGACTTCCTGAAGTCCTGGACGCGTAGCGGCACGCTGCAGCCGGAGGTGGCGAACAAGCTCGCGGAATGGCTCGACGGCGGCCTCAAGTCCTGGGACATCAGCCGCGACGGGCCCTACTTCGGGTTCCGCGTTCCGGACACCGAGGACAAGTATTTCTACGTGTGGATGGACGCGCCGATCGGCTACATGGCGAGCTTCCGGAACTACTGCGACCGGGAAGGACTCGACTTCGACGACTTCTGGCGCCCGGACTCCGACTGCGAGGTGCACCACTTCATCGGCAAGGACATCGTCAACTTCCACTGCCTGTTCTGGCCGGCCGTCCTGTCCGGCGCGGACTTCCGCACGCCGACGCGCGTGCACACGCACGGGTTCATCACCGTCGACGGCACGAAGATGTCGAAGTCGCGCGGGACGTTCATCAACGCCTCGACCTACCTCGAGCACCTGGACCCGGAGTACCTGCGCTACTACTACGCGGCGAAGCTGTCGCCGAACACCGACGACATCGACATCAACCTCGACGACTTCGTGCAGCGCGTGAACTCCGACCTGGTGGGCAAGATCGTCAACATCGCGTCGCGCTGCGCCGGCTTCCTGCACCGCCACTTCGACTCGACGCTCTCGGCGAGCCTGCACGACGAGGACTTGTGGAACGAGGTATCCGCGGCGCGGGCGGCCCTCGCCGAGCGGTTCGAGGCGGGGGACACCAACCGCGCCGTGCGCGAGATCGCGGCGCTGGCGGATCGCGCGAACCAGTACATCGACAGCCACGCGCCCTGGCAGATGGTGAAGCAGCCGGGCCAGGAAGCGGTGGTGCACGGCGTCTGCTCGCTCGGCGTCAACCTCTTCCGCGCGCTGGTGGTCTACCTGAAGCCGATCCTGCCGCGCCTGGCGGAGAAGTCGGAGGCGTTCCTCAACGTCGCCCCGCTGACCTGGGAGGACGCGGGCACGCCGCTGCTCGCGCACCGCATCGAGAAGTTCAAGCCGCTGCTGCAGCGGATCGACAAGAAGGCGGTGAACCGGATGGTGGAAGCCTCGAAGGAGGACGAACCGCCGGCCGCCGAAGAGGAGGAAGAGGCGCCGGCCTCGGAGCACATATCCATCGACGACTTCGCGAAGATCGATCTACGCGTAGCCCGCATCGTGGCTGCGCGGGAAGTCGACGGCGCGGACCGGCTGGTCCGCCTCACCCTGGACGTGGGCGACCACCGCCGCGAGGTGTTCGCGGGTATCCGGCAAGCATACGACCCGGAGCGCCTCGTCGGTCGGCACGCCGTTGTCGTCGCCAACCTCGCGCCGCGCAAGATGCGCTTCGGGACCTCCGAGGGCATGGTGCTCGCGGCCGGCCCGGGCGGGGAGGACATCTTCCTGCTGAGTCCGGACGACGGGGCGCGGCCCGGGATGGAGGTGCGCTGACCGGGCGAGATTTACGTCGCCCAGCCGTCCGCCACGCGCAACGCCATCGCGCGCGACAGGTGGAAGCGCTCCTCCCGGGAACCGTCGGCAAGTAGCAGGTCGAGGTCCTCGAGCGTGATGCCCGGCATCACGACGCTGCTCTCAGCGAGCACCATCCCGTCGTGCGCGGTCGTGTCGGGAATCCAGATCGAGGCGCCGTGCGGGCGACTCCATATCCATGCCTCGCGCACGCCCATGCGAAAGTAAGGCACGAGCTTGCTCCGGGAGTTCACCGAACGGTCGACCTCCACCACCAGGTCCGGGACGGGATAGCCGCGGCGGGTGTCGAGGTAGCCTTCGACATCCGTGACCGCGATGGCGCGGGAGGGATTCACGTAGAGGCTGGCGTCCGGTTCGAACGCTCCGTCGTCGCTCAGCAGGCGCAGCGAACCGGAGTGCAGGAAGCCGGGCCATGGCCCGCGGTCCACCAGGGCGGCCTCGACGTGGGCGAACAGTTGCGTCACCAGGGCGGCGCGGCCCTCGTGCGACATCCCCGGCATCGCCAGGAACTCGGCCCGGCCGGTCGCTTCGTCGTAGCGACAGATGGGGGCGTGGTCGTGGTCGGTCAGGCGATCGAAGAGGTCGCGCGGCATCGGGACTTCGACGCGGACCGGGTAGTCGACGCCTTGCGTGTAATCGAATGCGGAACCGGGAGTGGCCGACTCGCTCATGGTGGGGCTCCATTACGGCGGTCTGATCGCTCGATCATACACGCCGCCTAACCCGCGGACGCCCCGTCACGGGAGCCACCCCTGGTACCACTTGAAGACGCTGCCCGTGAGGCTCGCGATGTAGATCTCCCCGGCATCGCTCACGTCGATCCAGTGACCCGGACTCTCCATGGCGCCGAGAATCTCTCCGGTGTCGATGTCCACGCGCATGATGCGGCCGGCGAGCGATCCGTAGGTTACGCCCTCGATGTTGTCGCGGTGGGTGATGATCCACATCGCGTCGTCGGGCGTGATGAAGATCCCCTGGGTGGACCCCAGGTGCGTCCAGATCCGAAGCAGGTTGCCCTCGGAGTCGAAGATCTGGATCCGGCTGTTCTCGCGGTCGCTCACGTACACGTTGCCCCGGGAGTCCGTGGCGAGGGAGTGCACGAGGTTGAACTCGCCGGGGCCTGAGCCGGGACTGCCCCACGTGCGGAGGAAGTCCCCGTCGGGGTCGAACTTGACGACGCGGCTGTTGCCGTAACCGTCGGCGACGTAGACCTCGTCGTTCGGCCCGAACGCGATGTCCGCCGGGCGGTCGAACGTCTCCTCGGTGGTGCCCGCCTGGTCCTCGATGCCAAGCGTCAGGAGCAGCTCGCCGTCGTTGCGGAATTTCCTCACCGTGTGCCCGCGGTTGTCGGTGACCCACACGTTGTCGTAGCGGTCGATCCGCAGTCCGTGCTCGTTGGCGAAGTCGAACTCGCGTCCGAAGGAGCGCAGGTACTTGCCCTCGGAGTCGAACACGATGATCGGGTCCGCGACGGCGCCGCGCTGGAACACGAAGACGCGGTTGGCGGAGTCGGTGGCGACGGCGGACACGCGGCCGAAGTGCCAGCCCTCCGGCATCGTGTGCGGCTCGAGTCCGAAACGGATGTTGACGCGGTACCGCAGGAGGCCCCCTTCGTGCGGGTACCAGCCGAGACGGCCCTGCGCATCGACGACGCGCCCCGGCGCGAAGCGGCGGTCGATGTCGACGCCGGGGGGCGGCTTCTGGACCTGGACGCGAAGAGGGGTCTGCGCGGCATCGGCCCGGTCAGTCGGGCTCTCATCGCACGCTGCGGCGAAACCGGCCAGCAGGACGGGTGCGGCGAGCCGCGGGAAACGTCTCGTCGCCCGGGCCCTTCCATGCCATGACGGAGAGCCGATGGTGCGAAGGGGCTGCGTCGCCTGCGTCACATCCACTCGCCGCGCGCCTTCCGTTCGTACTTGAAGCCGTCCAGATCGCGCTCACGCCACATTCCGAACGCCTGGTCTTCTGCCTGGTGGGCGTCCAGATAGGCCGCCACCGCGCGGCGCACGGCTTCGGCCCGCGAGATCCCGTCGCGCCGACACACGGCGTCCAGCCGGGTTACTTGCTCTTCCGGAAGATCGATGACGGTGCGCACGGAGGTTGCGACGACCAATGATGGATTCCGGGCGACCTTAGCAGACGCGTAGCGGACGTCGCGTCAGCGACCTCCGCTCCCGGCCGCCGCATCCAGAGCGCCGGCCTCCGCCGCGGACCCCCGGCGCGCGGCAAGTTGCTCGAGAATCTCCGCATGCCGCTTCTGGTCGAGGTTGTAGTGTGAATAGCACCACAGGCAGACGACCGCGAAGCCGGCAACGACCGGCCCGTAGAGCAGCCCGAGATTGACCAGCGTCTCCGCCGGGACGTCCGCCGCCGAGACGATCTCGGCGCCCCGGGGCCAGTCGATGATGTCGAGGCCGATGCCGCCGATGAACGTGCCGAAGCCGGAGGTCGCCTTGCTCGAGAACGCGATGGCGCCGAAGAAGATGCCCTCCTGGCGCGTGCCCGAATCGAGTTCGTGCTCGTCCGCCACGTCCGCCATCATCGATCCGAAGCCGATGAACGCCTGCTGCAGGATGAGCCCCTGCACGAACTTGAACGCCACCAGGGTGTAGAAGAGTTCGGCGGTGCCGTTCACGGGGAACGCGTCGAGCAGCCGGCAGACCACGGGGATCACCTGGCACGCCGCCCACGCGGCCGTGCCGAGCAGCACCCCGAACAGCTTGCCCGTGCGGCGCATGAGCGGAGCCGCGAAGAATGCGCCGATCAGCAGCCCGACGATCGGCGCCATGTTGACGTACAGCATCTCGCCGCCGGTGAGTTCCCAGAAGTACTGGAACATGTAGATGTCGAGCGCGCTGTTGACGCCGGCCATGATGAAGACGATCAGCACGCCGCAGAACAGCCAGCGGAACGAGCGGTTCGAGAACCCGGCCACGAGGTCCAGGACCAGGAGCGTCAGGGGGTTGCGCCGCGGGCGCGGCGGCGGCTCGGACAGGAAGGGCACTTCTTTCTGCGTGCCGACGGCCGAATACCAGATCGTGAGGACCATGAACACGGCCAGCAGGATCGCGAACGGCGTGTAGTTGCCCACGGCCAGGCGGCCGCCCATGTCGTCGGCAAAGAAGTAGCCGAAACCCGCGGCGATCACCATCGCGCTCCCGGCCGGACCGAAGAACTGCCGGTAGGCGACGATCTGCGTGCGCTGGTTGTAGTTCTGCGTGAGTTCCGCCCCGAGGGCGAGGTGCGGCACGTGGTAGAGCGTCATGGCGCCGCGCGTCAGGATCGCGAACGCGGTGAGCCAGGCGAACAGCCCCCACTGGCTCAGGCCCTCCGGCGGCGAGAAGAGGCCGATGAAGGCGAGCCCGAGCGGGACGGCCGAGGCGTACATGAACGGATGGCGCCGCCCGAGGCGGGACTTCCACTTGTCGGACAGCGATCCGGCCAGCGGGTCGGTGACGGCATCGAACAGGAGCGCGATGAAGAGCGCCGCGCCGGCGAGGGCCCCGGGCAGTTCGAGCACCTGGTTGTAGTAGAAGAGGATGAACAGTCCGAAGCCCGTGTTCTTGAGCCCTTCGGCGAACTGGCCGACGCCGAAGGCGAGCTTGCTGGAGAATGGGACGATGCGGTCGTTCGGGTTGTGCGGGTCCATCCGCCGCGAGCATAGCAAGCGGCCGCGGGTCTCGACGGTGGCGTTGGTGACGGGTGCGACTGCGGGTACCATCTGGATGTCGGCGGTTGCTCCGCAAGGCGGCTGCGACCAGACACCTAGTTTTGTCAGCAGGTTACAATGAGTTCTTCAAACATTTTCGAGGGTGCGGACCTCCGCACCTTCTTCAAGGATCCATACGGCCCCTACGCGTTCGCCCGCCAGGCACGCGTTTTTCGAAACGACGGCGTCTGGTACGCGGCTCGCTACGAGGACGTCGACTGGATCCTGAAGGACCGCCGCTTCGGCAAGCAACCGCCGGCGGGAAGCGAGCACCGTATGCCCCAGAGGCGCCCCGATCCGGCCGAGGAACGCAACATCCTCAACACCGACCCGCCGGACCACACGCGCCTGCGTGGACTCGTCGCGAAGGCGTTCAACGCCCACCGGGTGGCGGGCATGCGCCCGGTGGTGCAATCGCTGGTGGACGGCCTGCTCGACGACATCGCGCCGCGCGGCAGCATGGACATCATGCGCGACTACGCCTACCCGATCCCCGCGACCGTCATCAGCGACATGCTCGGCATCCCGGACGCGGATCGCGACCGCTTCGGACATCTCTCGAACGAGATCATCCGCTGGGGGACCGGGATCGAGCCCGGAGTGGATCTCGAGACCCGCGCGGCGCGCGCGCGAGAGGCCAGGGAGGCCTTCGACGACTACCTCACGGCGCTGTTCCCGGCCAAGCGCGAAGCACCCACGGACGACCTGACCACGGACCTGCTGCGCGCGGAGAGCGAGGAGGGACGCCTCACCGAACACGAGGTCACGAAGAACGTGCGCTTGCTGTTCCAGGCGGGCCACGAGACGACCGTCAACCTGATCGGCAACGCTCTGGTGGCGCTCTACCGCAACCCGGAGGAACTCGCGAAGCTGCGGGCGGACCCGGGCCTGATGCCGACGGCGGTGGAGGAGTTCCTGCGGTTCGACTCCTCCGTGCAACAACTGCCGCGGGTGGTCCAGGAACGCGTCGAGGTGGGCGGACAGACGCTGGAGCCCGGCGAGATGATCATCTGCCTGCTCGGGGCCGCCAACCACGACCCGGACGTCTACGACCGCGCCGACGACCTCGATCTCGAACGCACGTTCGTCCGTTCGAAATCCTTCGGCGGGGGCATCCACTTCTGCCTCGGCGCGCAGCTCGCCCGAATGGAGACGGAGGTCGCGCTCGGCACCCTCCTCGAACGGCTGCCGGAGATGGAACTGACGAATCTCGACGACCTCGACTACGCCTTCAACCCGTTCTTCCGGGGGCCGAAGGAGTTGCTGGCGACTTGGTAAGCGCCCCATGGGCAGCCCGTCGCATCACGGCCGGGGTGCGCGCGTCCGTCCCGTGTCGCGCCCGGGAGAACATCGCCCCTTTTCAAGCTCTAGGAGACACGTTGCCATTGACGGTGTCGTCGAAGGGTTGCCCACCCATTGTCCACCGCGCCTCTTCAGCATCGGGGACCGGCGCCATGGACAAAGCGTGGACAACCCGCCAACCGCGGTGCCCGTGGATCGCCTGCGACGGTGACGGCACGCCGCGACATTGCATGACGGGACCCCGAGACGCCACGTAGACTCCGCAACACGAGTTGTCGGGCTGGAGAGGCGCCCATGGCGAGCCAGGAAATGCGTGACGCGGCGGCGGCGATGCGCGCGACGCCGGAGTTCGAGGCGGTCAACGACATCGAGACCCTCAGGGCCGCCATGGCTGACCCGGCGGCCCTCACCCCCCTCCCGGAGGACGTCTCCTACTCGGATTTCGACGCGAACGGGGTGCCGGCGCGTCACGTCGCGGCGCCGGGGGTCCGTGACGACCGCGGCCTCCTCTATTTTCACGGCGGCGGGTACGTGGCGGGCAACCTGGACACCCACACCGAACTCATGGGCCGGATCGCGCGCGCCTGCCGGGCGCCGGTGCTCGGCATCGACTATCGGCTGGCGCCCGAGAACCCGTATCCGGCGGCGGTGGACGACGCGGTCGCGAGCTACGAACGGCTGCTCGGCAACGGCATCGACCCGGCCCGCATCGCGATCGCCGGGGACTCGGCCGGCGGCGCGCTGACCCTCGCCTGCATGCTCGCGTTGAAGAGGGCGGGGACGCCCCTGCCGGCGGGCGCGATGCTGATCTCGCCGTGGACGGACCTGTCCGGCAGCGGCGCCAGCATGCAGGGGCGGCTGGAGGCGGACCCGATGCTGAGCGGCGAGATCCTCAAGCCCATGGCGGCAGCATACGCAGGGTCCTCGGACCTCTCGGATCCGGGGGTCTCGCCCCTGTTCGCCGACCTCGCTGGGCTGCCTCCCCTGCTGATCCAGGTCGGCGACGACGAGGTGTTGCTGGACGACTCGACGAGACTCGCCGAACGCGCCGAAACGGCGAACGTGCCCGTGCAGTTGCACGTCTTCGAGGGCGCATTCCATGTGTTCCACATCATGCCGACGTTGCCCGAGGCGGGGGAAGCGCTTGCCGAGATGGGCGCGTTTTTCGATGCCGTCATGGGTTGACGGTCCGACCCACGTAGAT
>VXNE01000618.1:11617-16580 GCA_009840715.1 Gammaproteobacteria bacterium | reverse complement strand
GCCCCCCCCCCCCCCCCCCCCCCCCCCTGCGCGCGCGGGGGGGGCCCCCCCGGGCCCCCCCCGCGGGGCCGCCGTCGCCCGGCAGGTCGATGAAGAAGAACACCCGGCGCACGCCGGCGGCGTTCTTCTGCAGGTCGACCCACAGCCTCCCGAGCGTGATGGACGCCGCCGCTACCGCGCCGAAGAGCCCCAGCACGACGAGCAGGTCGCCCGGCAGCAGTTCGCCGAGCACGATCTGATCCGTCACGACGACGAACGCCCGCACGCCCAGCACCAGGAGCGCGATCCCCGAACAGAGGTTGATGGCGATGTCGACCGCTACCACGTGGCGGTGACGCCGGAAGGACTCGCGGCTCGCGTCGGCGAAGTCCGCCCGCTCCCGCTCCTCCGCGCCGTGGCTCTGCACCGCCGCGACGTGGGCCGTGCCCTCCTCGATGCGATTCGTGGTCGCGCTGCCCGAGCCGCGGCTCGCCTGGCTCGTGCGGCGCGCGAGCCCGGCCAGCGGGGCGGTCAGCAACAGGGCGACGGGCATCGTGACGATGGCAAGCCAGATCAGCTCCGGCACGATGTGGCCGAAGCTGTACTCCATCACGTAAACCGAGACGACCGCCAGCAGCACCGAGACCACGGGGGTCAGCGTGATGTCGAAACAGATGCCCTGTACCGCCGGCGCGTCGTACATCGTGCGGTAGATGCCGTCGCCGATGCGCTGGTCGTCGAGGGTCGTCATCGGCAACCGGAGCAGCCGCCGGAAGAGATGCGTGCGAAAAGAGTCCGTCACGCGCTGCACGAGACGGATGTTGCAGAGCAGGTCCGCAAGGCCCCAGAGCCCACCCGCCAGCGACCAGCCGGCGCTGATCATGTTCTCGCTCTGCGTCGCCGTGTCCTCGCCCTGCGCCAGGAACGCGGTGTTCTCGCGCGTCTCGGCAACCCCTGCCCCGAACAGCACCACCAGCACGAGCGCCAGCGCGAGCGTCGCCAGCAGCAACCCCGCCGGATCCATCCCTTCGACCGCCCCGATGAAGGGCATGAAGAACGGCGGGAAGCGGACGGCGGAATCCGTCAGCGGGTGTTCCAGCACGACATGGTCCACCAGGATCTTGGCCGGCCACGGAGCCACCAAGAGCGGCACGAAAGTGCCGAGCATCAGGGCGAACTTGAGCAGGAAGAGGCGCCAGTGCGGGCGGATGTACGCGACGCAGCGAACCACGACGCCGAGCACGTCCCGCGCCGTCATCGCCGTGTCGACATCGATGTGGTCGTCGAAGCGGGGCGCCTGGTGCGCGGCGCCGCCACGTTCAGGAGGCATGCGCCGCGTCCCCGTGCCCGGTCGTCACGAATGCCCGGTAGCGTCCCTCCGGGCGTTCCATCAGCGATGCATGATCGCCCTCCTCCACCAGGACGCCCTCCTCAAGGAACAGGATCCGGTCCGCGCGCCGTATCGTCCCGATGCGGTGGGTGACCAGGAAGATCACCTTGTCGCGGCCCCACTCGGCCAGTCGGGCAAGGACCTGCCGTTCCGTGGCGACGTCCAGCGAAGCCGTCGGCTCGTCGAGCAGCAGGATCGGCGCGTTCTTGACCACCGCGCGGGCGATCGAGATGCGCTGCCGCTGACCCGTGGACAGCTTGGCGCCCCGTTCGCCGAGCTCCGTGGCGTAGCCTTCCGGCAGGTCCCGCACGAACCCGTCCGCACACGCGGTCGCGGCGGCGGCCTCGACCGCGTCGTCATCGACGTCCGGCGCGGCGAACCGGATGTTGTCGGCGACCGTCGTCGGGAACAGCGCGTTCTCCTGCAGCACGATGCCGATGCCGTCGCGCAGGGACTGCACGCGGATGTCCCTGATGTCGACCCCGTCGATCTCGATCGCCCCGCCGTCCACCTCGTAGAGACGCAGCAGGAGCCGCATCAGCGTGGACTTGCCGGTGCCGGAGACGCCGACGACCGCGGTCACCGTCCCGGGTTGCGCCGTGAAGCTCACGCCGCGCAGCACGGGCACGCCGGGTCGGTAGGCGAAGTCGACCTCGCGGAACCGCACGCCCCGCTCGACGGGCGGCATGGCCACCGCCCCCGGCCGGTCCCGCACCTCCGGTTCCTGGTCCAGCACGAAGAACGCGCGGGCGAGCCCCACGCCCATGTCCTGCAGGAGACTCCACAGGTTGGCGAGCGTGACGCTCCCGGCGGACAACGTCGCGTTGCGGTCCTGGGCCGCCTGGAAGGCGCCGAGGTTCCAGACGGCGAAGCCGACGAACGCGATCACGCCGTACCCGAAGGTGGGCGCCTCCGCCCACACCCACTGCGCCATCAGGTAGTCCGCGGCGATGACCGACATCGCCGTGAGCACGAACACCGCGAGATTGAGCAGCGCGACGGTGCGCCGCAGCTCGTACGCCTGATCGAGGGCGCGGAACGACCGCTGCCGGAACGCCTCGAAAGCTCTCCCTTCGGCCTGGTGCGCCTTCAGCACCCGTGCTCCGTGCACGCTCTCCTGGATGTGGGAAGTCAACGCACTGTTCGCGGCACGCGCCCGCGCGCTCCCTTCGCGCAGCCGCGGCACGAAGGCCCGTGCCACGACCACCGACGGCACCACGGCGACCAGCAGCAGGACGCCGAGCCAGGGCGCGAAGAGCGACACCGTGACGAGGGCGACCAGCAGGTTGACGAGGGCGGTCGCCGGCGCGATGAGGCCGTTCTGTACCACGTTGGTGACCATGGCACTGTCCTGGTAGACCCGGTAGATGCCGTCCCCGACCGGCGCGTCGTCGTGATAGCGGAGCGAGAGGTGGACCGCGGCGTCCATCATGGCCAGCCGCAGGTCCTGGTTCACGCGCTGCAGGATCCACGTGAGGTAGTACGTGAGTCCCGTGCCGAGCGCGAAGCCGATCGAGAGCAGGGCCGCGGCCAGGACCAGGAACACCGTGCGCAGCGTGAGCCGCGCCGCCTGGTCGAGCGCCTCCACCGCCACGAAGCGCCCGGGATCGAAACCGAGGAGACCCGCCTGCAGCTCCGTCAGGGGTTCCCCCTGGAGCACCTTGTTGGTCAGGAGATCGTAGACGAGCAGGACCGCGCCCATCTCCAGCAACATGGTGAAAGCGGTGAGCACGCCGTACATCACGAAGTGCCGAAGCTGCGGCAGGAGGTAGGCGCGCGTGCGCCA
Organism: Gammaproteobacteria bacterium; assembly: GCA_009840715.1. Lineage (GTDB taxonomy): Bacteria > Pseudomonadota > Gammaproteobacteria > Pseudomonadales > Azotimanducaceae > VXNE01. Next base: position 13,425 of record VXNE01000618.1, on the reverse strand, counting down.
CAGGGCGGCGCCCAGCGCGGTGTTCGCGTCGGGATCCGCCAGGACTCCCTCTGCGCCCCGTGCCAAGCGACCGCCCCGGCGGCCTACTCGATCGTGCAACGGACGGCGCCGAAGCGATCCGTCGTGACGGCAACCTCGCGTGCTTCGGGCGCGGGCAGGAGCGGGGCCACGGTCCCGCACAGGACGGTGTCGCCGCCCAGGAGCCGCTCCCCGCGGGACGGCAACTCACGGGCCAGCCACGCGAGCGACGCCGCGACCGTCCGCGTCAACTCCGGTCCCGACACCGCCGCCGCTTCCTCCCCGTCGATCTCGATGGAGAGGTTGGTCGGAACGTCCTCCAGAACGCCGGCCCCGCCATCCGCGACGACGAAGCCAGCATGCACGCCGTTGCTCGCGATGAGTTCGGCAGCCGTTGGACCCCGCTCCCGGTACGGGAAGTGATGCAGCTCGATCACCGCGAACACGTGCTCGACGGATGCCAGTACCGCCTCTCCGTCGGGCGCCGCGGCCAGGTCCGGACCGAGGCGAACCGCGATCTCTCCCTCGAACGCCAACGGGAGGAAACGCTCGCGCGGCAGCGCTACGCCGGACGACCAGCGCTCGCCTTCGTACAGCCGTCCGAAGATCGGGCTGTCGATCCCCATTTGCCGCTGCGTCGCGGGCGACGTGCAACCGACCTTGTAGCCGATGACGACCTCGCCGCGTTCCTGCCGCAAGCGGGCGACTTCGGCCTGGATCGCATAACCCTGCTCCGGGTCCGATACGACCGCGGCGGGGTCGGGCTCGCGCCGGTCGAAGTGTTCCAGGCGCCGCGCCGCGGCGCGCGCGATGTCCATCAGACGTTCACGACGCCGTGGGGCGACCGCCCCGCCGGTGCCCGGAATGGCCGGCCAGCCGGATATGGTTCGGGTCCCAGCGGCGTGGCTGGAGGTGTCGCAGGGCGGCTCTCAAGCCGCTCGGGGTACCGAGCCGTTCCAGTCCCTGGCAGGCCACGGCCTGCGTGTAGCCCGTCTCGTCCCGGAGGCCCGCAAGGAAGGCTTCCTCGAGACCCTCCGGCCGGTCAGCGGCCGCGAGGCGGGCAAGCAGGGCCAGGCTCACCACGTAGCGGATGTGGTTCTGCTTCGTCCAGCGTCCACCAAGGCTCGGTTCGCCCATTGCCGGTTCCTCGCCGTCCGCGATGTCGCTCGCAAGCAGCTTGCGGATCCGCCCGACCGTTGCGGGGCCGAAGCACGGCAGCGCACACAGCGCGTCGGCCGCCGCCCGGACCACCACCGTCACCGGATCGTCGAGCAACGCGCCGATCCGGTCCGCATGGCCGCCCGCGGCGGCCGGGCCCGCTTCCCCGAGCGCATACGCGGCGTTGATCCGCATCCACGGGTCCTCATGGTCGAGCACTGCCGCCAGCGACTCCACGGCCGGAGCGCCGATGGCGCCGAGGGCCACGGCCGCATCCTCCGGCACGAACTGGCGGGGCGAGTAGCAGCGGTCCAGGTGGTCCTCCGACTTGCCGTAGTAGCGGGGATCGTCCTTCGGCGGCGCCACGTGGCGGTCGCGCCCGGCGGTCGCGAGCAGGCAGTCCGTCAACGGCGCCACGGCGGGCGCCCCCATCGCGGCCAGGTCGTAGAGCGCGGACAGGCGCATCCCCTGGTCCGGCGACCGCATTGCGTCGAGCAGACCCGGCAGGTCGGCCGGGGGCGGGATCTCGATGCCGGCGTGGGGGGGGGGGCCGCCCCCCCCCGGCCCCCACCCCCGCGCCGCCCCCGCCCCCGGCGGGGGGGGGTGGGGCGGCGCGGGGGGGCGGGCCCCCC
>VXNE01000618.1:0-11607 GCA_009840715.1 Gammaproteobacteria bacterium | reverse complement strand
TAATACCCCCCCCCCGCTCCCCGCCCCCCCACCGGGCCCCCCCCCCCGCTGGCGGCGCCCCCCCCCGGCCGGGGGGGGGGGGGGGTCACCCCGCGGGGGGGGGGGGGGGGCCCCCCGCGAAGCCAGTTCCACAGCGATGTCCAGGCCCGCGGCAGGTCGTGCGGGGTGTGCAGGCCGTCGGGCGTGCGCCACGCCGGATCCCGGTGGTCCCAGGTCGCGCGACTCGGAGTCTGCATGCGCAGCACCACGAACTTCAGCATGTAGCGGCTGGTGTCGGTGCGGTTCGGCGTGCCGGCATGGCCCACGTCGAAGTCCGCGAGGATGGCGGTACCGGCCGGAATCTCGCGCAGGACGACCTGCTCCGGGACGATGTGATGGATGTTGGCGTACAGGTGCGAACCGGCCAGCAGCCGCGTCGGGCCCATCGCCAGCGGCGTGTCTTGCGGGAAGTAGAACAGATTCGCGGCCCGGAACGTGTGCCAGCGGCTGCGGCCCGCCTTCGAGTGCCCGTCCTGGTGCCAGCCCGAGCCCGAGATCGAGCCCTCGCCCATGACCGCGCCGTTCTGGAACGGGTCGAAGGCAAGCTCCCGGTTCGCCTCCTCGAGCGGCTCGCTGTTGTGCGGGAAGCGGTGCGGCGCCCAGACGAAGTCCTCGCCCAGTACGCTCGTGACGGCGCCGGTTACCCGCGGCGACCTCAGCATGTCGGCCAGCATCGGGATACGCGGCAGCAGGTTGTCGCCGAGCATCGGGGAGTCGTGCTTCATGCTGGCCCGCAACTCGTCGGTCACGGCCGCATGGAAGTCCGCCGGCAACCCGGTGTCGAACGTGACGAAACCGTCGGCGACATAGCGCCGCACCCGCTCGTCGTCGAGCAGGATCCGTTCCTGGCTGCTCATCCCGCTGTTGCCGTACCCGCGGTCCCGTCGTGGCCGCTCAACTGTCCCAGCGTACCGTCAGTCCCCAGAAGCGGGGATCGGTCAGGGTCGCATCCTGGTAGTAGCCATCGCTCCAGCCGTTCGACTCGAGCTCCATGATGCCGATCTCGTCCTGGATGTTCTCCACGAAGAGCGTCACCGCGCGCTTGCCGGACGCCGACTCCCAGGACAGCTTCGCGTCCCAGCGGTTGAAGCTGTCGAGCACGTCGTAGGGGATGTTGTGGATGCGGTTGTAGCGCTCGCCCGTGAACGAGAAGCTGGTGCTCGCGAACAGGCGTCCGCGGCTACCCATCTCGTGCACGTAGTCCGCCGTGATCGACCACTTGTGGTTCGGCATGTTCGGCAGCTCGTTGTCCTCGAGGTCCACCTCGCGCTCGAGATAGGCGACCGTCTCCATGCCGGTGGCGGGGCTTGTGTAGGTCACCGCGTCGAACTGCTGGTTCGGGTCGAGCCGGTCCGGGATCATCACGGGGCCGAGTTCCGAGGTCTGGTAGGCGTAGAACCCGCTGAGGCGGAAGCGCTCCGTCACGTTGACCGTGGCCTCGACCTCGATGCCCATCATCGTGGTGTCCGGCAGGTTGTCGATCACCGTGAAGTTGCGCGGGACGGGATCGAGTTCGCGCAGCCGGATGATCTGCTGGTACTGGCCGAAGTCGTAAATGAAGCCCGCCACGAGGAGCCGCACCCGGTCCTCGAACAGGTCGCCCTTGTAGCCCACCTCGTAGGAGATGAGCTCTTCGTCGTCGTAGCGGTCGAAGGGCGGCGGACGGTCGATGACGGGACCGCCCGAGCGGTACCCGGTCGCGACGCGGCCGTAGATCAACTGGTCGTCGACCGTCGTGTACTCGAGGGAGACGTTGCCGGTGACCTTCTCGAAGTCCTGCACGAGGCGCGGCGTGATGCGGTTGTAGACCGCCGGCGCGACCCGCGTCGGATCGCTGCCGTCGCCGAGCAGCACGCCGATCGGGTCGAAGTCGATGACCACGTGATCCTCGTCCTGGAGGAACTTCTTCTCGTCCTCCGTGTAGCGGATCCCCGCGGTGATGCGCCACCGTTCGTTGAAAGTATAGGTCGCCTGGCCGAACACCGCCTGCGACCGGGTCGTCCGCAGCGTCGGCGCGTAGTACCAGCGGCTCGACCCGTCGGGCACGTGCGGCGAGATCCACGCGGTCCGGTCGGGCCGGATGTACAGCCGGTCGCCGCCGAAGATGTCCTGGAACCGTACCCCCAGCGTGCCGAGCCAGACATCGTTGGTCGCCGTGTGCACGGTGCGGTTCGCGAGGTCGAAGATGTTGATGTCGCTCTCGTACTCCTCGTCGAGGTGGTACACGCCCACGAGCCCGCTCCAGCGGTCCGTGTCGAATGCCACCTGCAGTTCCTGGGTCGTGAGAAACACGTCGTAGACGAAGTCGATGCGGATGTCCTGGAACGGCACGCCCGCGTTCGACGACAGGAAACGGTCTGCCGCGCTGCCGGTCAGGCTCGTCTGGTCGAAGTCCTGCTGCAGGAGCCCCAGGGTCAGTTCCGAGTCGCCGTAGATGTACTTGACGCGCAGGTTGTCCGAGATCTCGTAGTTGACGTGCAGCGTGACGGCGTCCCGCGAGACCTCCGTGCTGCCGGCCTCGTTCAGGTCCACGCGGTTCCTGAGGTCGCCGCCCGAGGTGGAGGGCGGCTGCTGGCGCGGGTATTTGTAGTAGAGGTTCCGCTCGCCGCTCGGCGCCCCGTCGATGGGGTTGGGGTGGAATTCGACGTCCGTGCGGGGGTAGCGCACGGGCACGCGCACCTCGCTGCGCGCGTCCTGCTCGAACGTGCTGTAGCGCACGTTGACGTCCCAGCGGTCGTTGCGGAAGGCGAGCTGGGGCGCGATGTTGTAGTCGCCCTTCGCGCCGAGGTCGGGCCCGGAGATGTTCTCCTGCTGGCCGTCGGTTTCCTGCCATTCCCCGGTCAGCCGGAACGCGAACTCATCGTTGATCGGGCCGGTGACGAAGCCGTTCACGCGGCGTCCGTTGAAGCTCGCGACTTCCGCCAGCGCGCCCGCGCCGAACTCCCACTCGGGGCGCTTGTTGACGTAGTTGATGGCGCCGCCGATGGAGTTGCGGCCGTACAGGGTGCCCTGGGGCCCGCGGAGGACCTCGACCCGCTCGAGGTCGTACATGGAGCTCAGCACGCCGTAGGACTCGTCGAAGTAGAGGTCGTTCGAGTACTGGGCCACGGCCACGTCGCCAGCGAGCCCCCGGTACAGCGATCCCATGCCGCGGATCGTCGCGGGACTGTCGAGCCCGAACTGCAGGCCCGGCACGCGGACTTCGAGGTCCTTGCGGCTGGTGATCTGGTAGTCCTCCAGCATGTTGCTGTCGAACGCGGTCACCGAGATCGGCACGTCCAGGATCGACTGCTCCTTGCGGTCCGCCGTCACGATGACTTCTTCGAGCACGAAACGGCCCCCGGCCCGTCCGTCTTCGTCCTCGTCCTGCGCCAGCACGGGCACGGCCCCAAGGCACAGGACCACGGCGAGGGTTGCCGCCAGCGGCCTCGCAAGGCCCGCCGTTGCGTCAGTTTCCAGCTTGGACACGGTGCTCCCCCCACTCGTTCCGCTCACGTCCAGACGACTGTACGCAGCCGCCGCCGTAAAGCAAGTGCTTTAGCCGCCCCCGGCCCTTGCCGCGGGCTCCCCCGTCCGACACACTCCCCATCCGCGACGCATCAGGCCTGGCCCGGAGTCGAGTTGTGTCCGACAAGGCAACGACAGCCACGAAACGGCGCGCCGGCGGCAACACCCGCGACCGGATCGTCACCACCGCACTGCGCCTCTTTGCCACCGAGGGCATCGACACGGTGACGCTGCGCCGCATCAGCGCAGAATCGGGTTCCGCGAACACCGCGGCGGTGCACTACCACTTCCGGAACAAGGCGGGGCTGATCGACGCCATCCTCGAGTTCCTGGACGATCGCGTGTGGCGCCCCGGGCGGGAGCGTCTGGCCGAAGCCATCGACCGCGACGCGCCCCTGCGGGAGCTGCTCGTCGTCGGCCTCTGGCCCTTCAAGATGACCGTCTTCGACTTCCCGTGGGGCGCCCAGGCCCAGGGCTTCTCGTTCCAGCTCGCCACCAGCAACGACGAGCGCCTCCGCGCGGCGCTCGCGGCGGTCAAGGACCCGCACCTCGACCTCTTGAAGGACGCCGTCCGCGAACACCTCCCGGCGCTGCCGGAAGAGGTCTTCGAGCAACGCTGGCTGTTCTTCCGTACCGAGGCCTTCGCGGGGCAGTGGGTGCGCTCGAAGGTGTTCCGCCTCACGCAGCAGGGGGACTGGCAGTGGTCCCCGCAAACGGAGCGCGAATACCTGATCCGCTACCTCGACTACGTGGTCGGGGGGCTCACGGCGCCGGTCAGCGAGCGGATCCCCGCGCAACTCCAGGCGCTTGGCGCCGCCGACAACGGCGCGCCGCGGGACCGCTCATCCGTGCACTGACGGCTTTCCGAATCAGAGGGCCAGCCTGTTCGGCGGCAGTCGCCCGTAGGTGAGCGCCCGCCACAACCACTCCATCGGGCCGAAACGATAGCGGTCCATCCACCACAGGCTCGCCGCCACCTGGAACGCCCACACCGCGGCGACCACGAAGTAGAGCTGGTAGCGCTCGAGTTCGTTCCACCACCCGAGCCCGATCTGGTGGAAGACGAACAGGCAGATGAGACTCTGCATGAGGTAGTTGGTCAGCGCCATGCGCCCGACCGCCGAGAGCGCGCGCCGGACGGACACCCATAGCGCGCGCTGGCAGACGAGCATCACGAGGCCGAGGTATCCGAGGCCCATGGCGATCCGGCCCAGGTCATACAGCGGCGACGAGAAGCTCGGCAGCCACTGGGTGTCGAAGCCCGTGCCGGCCCGCAGGCCGGCCTCGGCGACGTTGACGGCAAGACCGACGGTCAGGCCCGCCGCCGCCAGGACGGCGTAGAAGCGTGGCGACCGCTTCGCCTGCAGGACGCCGCCCTTGAACAGCGCCATCCCGAGCAGCATGCCCGCGAGCGCATCCCAGAACACGACCAGCGGCAGGTTGGTCGGATAGGTCGAACCGAGCAGCCCGGCGGCATTGGCGGCGAAGGACTCCGCGTACGTCCCCCGCCACGACGCGATCTCCCTCGCGAGTTCCTGCGCCGGCGGATGAACCGTGAACGCCATCTCGGCGTACTGGCCGAGCAGCGCCCGCTCCGATGCGCTCACGGCCTCGCCCGCCGCGACCCGCGCCTGGATCTCACCAGCCTGTTCGGCCAGCACGCCAAGCGACACCAGGATGAGGGCGTAAAGGAGAGCCAGGTACGTGAAGACCACGCCCGACGCGATGTAGAGCGAGCGCGGGCGCCAGTTGCGCGCGAGGTACAGGATGAGTCCCGCGAGGGCGTACGGCACCAGGATGTCGCCGGTCCAGAGCAGCACGAACGCGTCGAACAGCCCGAAGAGCAGCAGCAGAAGCTGACGCCGGTAGTACGGTCCCGCGCCCCTGCCCTCGGCGAACAGGCACACCCCGGCGCCGAACAGCATCGAGAAGAGCGCCCGCAGCGCCCCTTCGAAGAAGACGTCCACGGTGACGTACACCCCGAAGTTCACGCCCTGCGTGGCGCCGTCGGCGGCCGGGTTCAGGTAGGAAACGAACGGCAGCCCGAACCCGATGATGTTGAGCAGGAGGATGCCGAGCAGCGCGAAGCCGCGCAGGACATCGAGGGCCTCGATGCGCTCGCCCGGGGCAACCGGTCCGGGACGCGGGCCGGCGGTCATGTTGGCTTCCCCAGGACGTACAGGATGAAGTTCGGCGCGCGGTACTCGTCGTCGAACGTCGGGTGCGCCGCGAGCTGTTCGGCCGAAGGCGTCGGTTCAAGCAGGCCTTCAAGCGTGAAACCGCTCGCGAGGAAGGCGGTCACGTAGACCGAGAGCGGGCGATGCATGTTGATGAAGGGACGTTCCCACCACGACCACTGCCGCGGGCCCTCGCGCATGTACTCGTCGACAGGGTAGAACAGCTTGTCCTTGCCGCGCCTGATCCAGGCGTCCGGCAACGACGAGCGCAGCGGATGAATGTTGCAGACCACGAAGCGGCCACCGGGTCGGAGGACCCGGAACGCCGCGTCTACCGAGGCGGCGAAATCGAGCAGGTCGACGAGCACGATGTACGAGACCGCGAGGTCGAACGCCGCGTCCGGGACCCGGGCGAGCGTCTCGGCGTCGTCCACCAGGTAGGTCTCCCCAGCGACGGCAAGGGCGCGTGCGCGGTCGATGAACGCGGCCGTGAGGTCGACCCCGGTGACCGACGCGCCGCGGCCCGCCAGCACCCGGGAGAACCGTCCTTCGCCGCAGCCGACGTCGATGACGGCCTTGCCGGTCACGTCCCCCAGCGCATCCAGGACTGCGGCGTCCAGGAATCCCGTCCGCACCGCCTGGTCCTGGCCGAGCCAGTCGTCGACAGACTCTTCCCACTGCGTCGCAAGCCGCCGCCGGAGCGCGCTCTCCCGCACCCCCACGTTCGTTTCGCCAGTCACGTCAACGCAGCCCGCATTCCCGCCGGACGGCATGCGAGAACGCGTCCACGGCCGCCGCGAGGTCCGCCGCGCGCGCCCTGCCCGTCCGTTCCGTGAAGCAGAACGACAGCCTGAGCTCGTCGAGCCCGGCGCGCGGATCGCGCTGCCGCGCGTCCGGCGGATAGAAGTCGTACATCGGGATCACGACCACACCGTACCGCGCGACGAGACGCTCGACGAAGTCGTCGTCGGTCACGATGTCCGGATCGAGGAAACGGAACACCGTGAAGAACCCGGCTTGCGGCACCGTCCAGCGGAAACGGTCGGGCCAGGCGCCGAGACCCTTCTGCAGACCGTCAAGCATGATCTTCCGGTTCTCGCGGTACACGGCGAGCTTGGCGTCCGCGACCGGCCACAGCGAGTCGCGCAGCGTGCCCGCGGGGTCGTGGAGCAAGGACTCGAAAGATCGCAGCGCCTTCGGGTTGTGGAACAGGATGTCCGCGCTCGCCTCCGTTAGCAGCAGGTCGGTGAGCGGTACCCGGCGCCCGCCTTCGATGGCCAACTCCGCCTGCGAGTAGACGAAGCCGACCCGCGGGCCCGGCAGGCCGATCTTGGAACCGGTGAACAGGTGCACCGTCCGCTCGGGATCCAGCGAAACGAACGGCCGCGGCCGGTCCTCCGCCCGTGCGTAGCTGATGTAGACGTACGGAGCGTCCTCGACGATCAGGATCCCCTCGTCCCGGGCGATCTCGAGGATCGCGTCCCGGCGGCGGGCGCTGAACGAGAAGCCGGCCGGATTGTGGCCGTCGGGGACCGTGTAGTAGAACGGCACGAAGTAGCCCTCGGCCCGGGCTTCCGCAATCGCCGCCCTGAAACGCTCCGGGTCCGGCCCCTCCGCGTCCATGTCCACGCTGAAGATTCGAGCGTGCCGGCAGAGCGTCGCCCGCGCCAGGAAGCCCGCGTACGTCGGCGCGTCCGTGACGTACGCAACCGGCCGGCCAGGCCGCTCGAAGAGCGAACACATGAGACTGATGCCGCCGGTCGCCCCGACCGTGGGAATCAGCCGTGCCGGATCGATCTCGACGTCCCAGTCCGCGCCGTAGACCCGCGCGAAGGACTCCCGCGGTCCGACCGGCCCCAGCGTGTCCGTGTACGCATAGGACTCCCGCAGGAACTCCGGGAGCGCGTCCGGATCGTTGATGCCCTCCCGCGCGCGCAGGTGCTCGTAGAACGCGGCCTCATCGGCCAGGAATCCGCGGGGGTCCGTGACTTCGGGGTTCGGATAGCCGGCGCCGAGGTGGTGGATGGCGAGCCCGCTCGCCTCCGCCGCGCGACGCAGTTCCGGCAAGGCCGCCGCCATCTTGCGCGTCACCGAGACAGGTTGCGTCGCGAGGTCCGGGGCGTCCAGGGTGGCGCGCTGGCCCGTGTCCATGTGGCTCTCCAACGACAGGGCTCGCGCACGCCGCGACCCGCGGGGGGTGCGCATCTTACCGCTTCGCGGGTCGCCGAGCCGGCCGTTACCCGTAGCCGGGCGGCGGCTCGAACCGGGCGTGGCGCTCCTCGAGCATCGCCGCCACCGCGAGGGGCGTCTCGTCTTCCAGGTACGGGCCGACGATCTGGATCCCGACGGGGAGGTTGGCACGCGTGCGGCCCGCCGGGGCCACCGTGGCGGGCAGGTAGGTGACCAGCGAGAAAGCGGCCCAGAACAGGACATCGAACATCATGGTGCGCTCGATGCCGTTGATTGCCCACGTCCGCTTCCCCATCGGCCTCTGGTCGTGGACGAACGCCGGCAGGGGCAGTACGGGCGCGAGCAGCACGTCGTAGTCCTCGAAGAACTCGACCCACTTCCGCTGCAGCTGCAGGCGCCGCTCGTGGACGGCCAGCCAGCGCGTGAGCGAACTGCCCATCGCGGCGACGATCTCCTCGCCGCGGGCAAGCGGCCGCAGCATCGCGGCCATGCCCTGTCGAATCTTCTCGGGCGTGTCCTCCCCCATGTGGGAGTACATGAGCTGCAGGTACAGGCTGAAGTTCTCGTCGAAGTCGATGCCCGGCACGGTGTCGTGGTCTACCCGCGCACCGCACTCGGCGAGCGTGCGCGCCACGCCCTGCAGCAGCGCCAGGACTTCGGCATCCACCGGGTAGTCGGGGCGCTCGAAACACGTGGCCACGCGCAGCTTCGTCACGTCCGTCGTCCGCGCGGCGGGCAGCTCCACCCGCCACGCGACCGCCTTCTCGGCCGTCGCGCCCACGAGGAGCCGGAGCGCGTCGCGCACGTCGCGGGCCGTGATCCCCATCGGGCCGACCACCCAGAGATCCTGCTCGCCAAGCTGCTCCTGCCAGTCCACCACGTTGCGCTGCGAGACGATGCCGTGGCTCGGCTTGTGGCCGAACACGCCGTTGAAATGGGCCGGGATCCGGATGGAGCCGCCGATGTCGCCGCCGAGTTCAAGGGGGGTCATGCCGGCAGCGAGCGCCGCGCCGGCCCCGCCCGAAGAGCCCCCGCAGGTGCGCGCTGAATCCCAGGGATTGCCGGTCGTGCCGTACACCGAGTTGAAGCTCTGCCAGTCGCCGCTGGCATAGGGCGTGTTCGTCTTGCCGAACACGATGGCCCCGGCGTCGACGTACCGCTGCACGGCGTCCGAGTTGCGGGTGGGGACGTTGTCGCGGTACTCCGGCATGCCGTTCGCGCTCACGATCCCCTCCGTGAGGTAGGCGTCCTTGATGGTCAGCGGCACGCCGTGCAGGGGTCCCAGGTCCTCGCCGCGCCGCGCCGCGCGGTCGGCCGCCGCCGCGCGTTCCCGTGCCCGGTCCGCATCGAGTTGCACGACGGCGTTGATCTCCGGGTTGAACCGGTCCACCCGGTCGAGAAAGAACTCCAGCACGCCGCTCGAAGTCAGGACGCCCCGCTTGATGTCCTTCGCCAGGGCGAAGGCGGAGCGATACAGGATGTCGCTCATGCCCCCGCCGCCGCCGCAAGTTCGTCGATCAGCTTCCCGCGGTCCCCCGCGTCGAGCCAGGCCGCCTCGAACGAGTTGCGCGCGAGGCGCAACAGCTCCGCCGCGCCCAGGCCGAGCGCCTCGGCGACCGCGACGTAGTTCGCGTTGACGTACCCTCCGAAGTACGCGGGGTCGTCCGAGTTCACGGTCACGAGAAGGTCCTGCTCGAGCATCCGGCGCAGCGGATGGGACGCGAGGTCGTCCACCACGCGGAGCCTCAGGTTGCTCAGCGGGCACACCGTCAGCGGCACCTGGCGCGCCACCAGTTCGGCGACCAGTCGGGGATCGTCGAGGGCGTTGTTGCCGTGGTCGATGCGCGTCACCCGCAGCACGTCGAGCGCTTCGCGCACGTATGCGGCAGGGCCTTCCTCGCCCGCGTGCGCGACGGGCACGAAACCCGCCTCCCGGGCCCGTCGAAAGACCCGGGCGAACTTGCGGGGCGGATTACCGCGCTCCGCGGAGTCGAGACCCACGCCGGCGATGTGCTCACGGTAAGGCATGGCGGCCTCGAGGGTCTCGAACGCCGCCGCCTCGTCGAGATGGCGCAGGAAGCAGAGGATCAGCCGCGACGTGAGCCCGAATCGGGCGCGCGCCTCGTCGAGCGCTGCGCGGATCCCTTCGACCACCGCCCCGAACGGGACGCCCCGGGCCGTGTGCGTCTGAGGATCGAAGAAGATCTCGGCGTGGCGGACGTTGTCGGCGTGCGCACGCTCCAGGTAGGCCCAGGTCAGGTCGTGGAAATCGCGCCGTTCGAGGAGCACGCTCGCCCCGGCATAGTAAACGTCCAGGAAGTCCTGCAGGTTCGAGAAGTGGTAGGCGGCACGCATCTCTTCAACGGACGCGTAGGGCAGCTCGACGCCGTTGCGCTCGGCAAGGGCGAACGCCAACTCCGGCTCGAGCGTGCCTTCGACGTGCACGTGCAGTTCCGCCTTGGGAAGCACGGCGACGAAGGACGCGATGTCGGTCATTCGGGTCCTGGGATGGCTATTGCCCGACGCGTGAGGATACCGCTGGCGCCGCATGGGCGCCCGAGGCTACGGACCCGGCTCGAAGACGAACTCCGGTACCACCACCTCCCACCGCTCGCAACGGAGACCGCCGCGGAACTGCGGCTCGCTGTCCTGCCTGCCCCAGGTCACGATCGCGTGCACCCGGGCGGAGTGCAGCACGCCGGTCGGCCGATAGTCCTCCGCCAGGCGGCCCACGGTCCTGCCCCCGACCGTCGCCAACTCCCACGGCGCCCGGTCCCTCCGCACGACGAGCGCGTCGCCCGGCGCGAGTCGCCCGACGTCCGCGTGGATCGGATTCGCCGGCGGTTTCCTGCCCGCGAAGCTCAGGTTCACGTCTGCGAGCGAGAGCGTCTCGAAGCGGCGTCGGGCCTCCGCCGGGACCCGCACCGGCGCACCTGGTACGCGGGCAAGCACCGCGCCGTTGTCCCGCCACTCCGGAAGCGTCCACACCGCATCGGCATCGCGCAGCTCGAGTGGTCTTCCCTCGGGCAAACCGGTGCCCGGCGCGAACCGGGTCAGCGCCAGCGTCTTCCGGGCCCGCGTCATGGCCACGTACTGGAGGCGCCGCCACGCGTCCGCGTCCTCGCCGGGACCCGCCCCCCGCCAGTCGCCGTCCAGGACGATCACGTGATCGAACTCGAGGCCCTTGGCGCGGTGCGCGGTCAGGAGCAGCAGGCCCGTCTGGCGTCGCCGCAGTTCACGGCCCCACTCCGCGAGCCAGTCGAGGAAGCCTTCCGCCGGCATCTCCGCCGCTCCCCACTCCAGCCGGAAGTCCGCGATGGCTTCGCCAAGGACGCGTATCAACTCGCCGTCGGGCGAGTCCGCCCGCCACGACTCGAGCGCTCCTTCGAGCGCAGCCGCGTCCACCAGGCGCCGGGGCCGCTCATCCACCCAGTCCCGCAGGCGGCGCGTCTCCCGCAGCCGCCAGAAATAGCCGACGTCCGCCTTCGCCACCTGCACGGGGATGCCGTGCAGCGCACAGAGGCTCCGTACGGGATCGAGCGTCTCCCAGCGCCGCGCGATGACCCCGCATCGGCGCCAGTCCCACTCGCCGGCCGCGAGCGCCGCGAGGCGCCCGAACACGGTCACCGCGGCAAACGCCAGCCGCGCCGCGGCCGGACCCGCCGGCAGAACCAGCACGCGCCCCGCCCCCCCC
>VXNE01000295.1 GCA_009840715.1 Gammaproteobacteria bacterium | reverse complement strand
GTGATACCGAGTGCGGCCCGGTTCCGGTGTGTCCATTGCACTCCCGCGGCGCAGTCGTTCAGCCCCGCGGGAAAGGGATGTGGGCCCAGCTTCCCGGCGCCGTTCCTGAACTCCACGCCGACCACGACGAGGCCCTCCGCCGCAAGCGTGTTCCGCCAACGCTGACTGTCGGGGTCGGCCGCCGCCAGGATGACCATCCCGCCGCCGTGGATGTGCACGAGACCGGGTAGCGGGCCATCCGCCCCCTTCGGCCGATGGATGTAGAGCGTGATGTCGTTGTCGTCAGTTCCCCGGATCGTCTCGATCGACTGATCGATGTGATCGAAGTTCGGCATCGCCTCGAGTTGCAGGGCGAGGGTCTCGTCCATGGCGCCCTCGAGTGCCGCGCAGTACGCGAGACAGTCTTCGTAGGACGCGTCGGCGGGAGGCATTTCGACAGCGGGGGCATATCCCTGGATCGCCACCGGTACGAGGCGGGGATCGCAGCGCCCGTCGGTTTCGACCGTGGCATCCGGGTTGCCGAGTCGCCCCGGTAGATGGAGATCTGTGGACATCGTTTGCTCCCAGGTTGGTTGATGTGGCGCGGGGCGCTACCGCTCTGCGGGCGTAACCTCCGCGTACGGCTTCACCCAGTAGCCGGCCGAACTCCCGACATTCAGGCCGGCGAGTTGGTGTACCTGTGCTTCTACCCGTGCTCTTGCCGTGAACATGACCTCGAAGACTTCCACCGAGGGATAGAACACGAAGGCGTAGACGTCGTAGTGTCGGATCGCGGGTCCAACGACGACGCGGTCGACCGTACCCATTACCGACATCTGACCTCCGAGCTTGCCAAGCAGCCGCGTCGCCACTTGGCTGTATCGATCAATCAGCTCCTCGGCGCTGGCATCGCTGTCCGGGCCGCCGGCAGGGTCTTGCGGTTCCTGTTCGCGCGTCAGGAGATTGAGCATGACGATCCCGTCGCGATAGGGGCCGTCGAACAGGCTTCGCCATTCGTCTAGGTACTTGGTATCGAGCACTGCTGCGTCGATTGGCAGTTGGCCGCCTGGATCGATCGACGCGTCATCGCGATAGCCACGGAGGCGCCAGTTCATGAAGTGTAGAAGCTCGGGCGCCTGGGGTGCGATCTTCAGGAGGTGGTACCGGGCAATGTCGTCTTCGGCCGAAATCCTGCCGACGAACTCCCGATAGTCGGCCGCGCGGTCGAAGTTCACGATCACCACTTCGTCCCACGCGCCCAGGTCCTCGCCCCCCAGTTGAATGGGCTCGAACCCCGCGAACTCGATCTGGCCGTTCTGGAAGAGGGGGCTCTCTGGAGCGGGCTGCCAGGATGCGTCCTCACGGTACTCGACGAACACGGCGGCCGACGCGGCAGGTAGCAGGATGCTGCGGATGCCGTATCCCGCGAGCACTAGAACCAGCAGCCCCACGGAGAGACGAACCGCCCAGCGCTTCACGATGACTGGACTCCGGTGGCCGACTCCGCGGGCCGCGCAGCCAGCGCACGCGCAGCCAGCGCGGCCATGATTTCCGCGTGGCGTCCCTCCGTCAGGCGATAGTGCATCAGGCAGTAGACGGTGAAGACCACGAAGACCCCGAGCATCGGACCGTACACGGCACCCAGGTTGAACACCGTGGCGGCGTCCACCCCGCCGGGCGCCGCGCCGATCGGAAACTGGATGACGTCCAGGGCGAGCCCCCCGATGAGCGTGCCGAGCCCGGCGGCGCCTTTCGACGCGAAAGAAAGGGCGCCGAAGAAGATGCCCTCCTGGCGCCGCCCCGTCTCCAGCTCATGCTCGTCCGCCACGTCCGCCATCATCGAGTTGCTCGACACCACCGCGAGGCCGCCGGCGCCCGAGAGGACGCCGAAAGCGACGAGCATGGGGGTGAGCAGGGCGCTGTCGTTGGCCGGGAACCACTCCAGCAGCCGCAGCACGATGGGGCCTACCGCGAACGCGTAGTAGAGGGTGGCCCCGACGAGCATCGTGCGGCGCTTATCGAACCGCTCGTGGATGCGCCGGGTGATGGCGATGCCCGCGAAAAACCCGACGGGCGTTGCCATCAGGATCAGCATCTTCGCCTGGTCGTCCAGTTCCCAGAAGAAGTTCGCCATGTAGAGCTGCAGAGCCGCCTGCAGCCCGACCATGACCTGGGAGCTCAGGGCCGCCCCCGCGAGCCATCGGAACGACGCGTTGCGCAGCGCTTCCCAGGTGTCCTTGAAGACGCCGACCAATATCGCGTCCAGCCCGGGTCTTTCCACGAAACGCGTGGCCGGGAGATTGGGGATCTGGGAATGGGTCCCGGCGGCCGTCACGAAGATGGAGATGGCCATGCCGACGGCGAGCGCGAGGGCAAAGGGCGGGTAGTTGGCCGCCACCAGGTCGCCCGGCTGCTCGTCGATGTCCACCAGGAAGATGGCGAAGGCGGACACGACGGCAGCCAGGTTGCCGACGATGGAGAACACCCATCGATACGCGACGATGCTCGTCCGCTCGATGTAGTGATCCGAGAGCTCCGCTCCCAGGGCGAGGTGCGGCACGTAGTAGATCGTCATGGTGCCGCGGACGAGCACCGTGAAGACCGTCATCCAGGCGAACAGCGCCATGGTCGACAGCCCTTCCGGCGGCGCGAACAGGAAGTAGAACGCGAACGCCATCGGGATGGCCGCCACGTACAGGAAGGGGTGGCGGCGGCCCCAGCGCGAGCGGAAGTTGTCCGAGACGGAACCCACGACGGGGTCGGTGACGGCGTCGAAACAGAGCGCGATGAAGATCGCGAGGCCCGCCAGCGTGCCCGAGAGACCCAGCACCTGGTTGTAATACAGCAGCACGAACGTGCCGAAGGCGGCGTTCTTCGCGCCTTCGGCGAACTGCCCGAAGCCGTAGCTGAGCTTGATCGGCAGGCGGACCTTGTCGGCGTGTAGGGGACGCCCTTGTGGCGTCCCGTGTTCGTGTGTGCGCATGATCCCGACCCGGGCGACCAAAGGGTCGCTTTACGGAGACCCCAACTCTGGACGCAGGACGACGACCATCGTCTCCTCGCGCAGGATCACCATGGCGAGTTCGGCGACGATCGCGGCGATCTCTTCCGGGTCCATCGCGTTGGCCATGGCGCGGGACGAGGCTTCGTTGGGCCATTCGTGCCACTTCCGGAACGGGCGGATGTTGAGGAAGGTCCCTTGTTCACCGCCGGCCACCTGCTGGTACCAGAGTGCCGGGGGCGCCGACTCCCGGGTCTTCAGCGCGTCGGTGACCTTGCGGAGATTGCGCATGTAGGTCCGGGCGGAAGTCGGCCGCATGGAGAAGACGCTGACTATTGCCATCGGATACGTGTCCACATCGTCCGGGAAGCGACTGTAGTCGGCCATAAAGCGATAGATGCCCCCGTTCACGGACGCGACGTGTCCGGACACGTTCGCCCGCCACCGGGCCGCCGCCTCGGCTGCGAGCTCCCGGTTCGCGTCAAGGTCCTCCCAGGAGTGATCGCCGCTCATGACCAGGTGGTTGCCGACGCGCTTTCCGGCGGTCACGGCGAACACCTTCCAACCCGGGCCGGAGCCCTGCTGCCTGGCCCAGTGCGCGTGTCCCCTGAGCGCCTCTTCGAAGGCAACGGCGTGGCCGGGCCTGGGAGACACTGCGTAGACAGACATGTGCGTCTCTTCCTGGGCGACCGCGGGCGACGCGGTCATCCCCAGCGCCAGGCCGAGGGCGCCGGCCATTCGCACGCACCGGTGCATATCTTGCGCCCCGGCGAGCTACGGAGACCCGAGGTCCGGGCGCATCACGACGACCATGGTCTCCTCGCGCAGGATGACCTTGCCGAGTTCGGCGACGATGGCGCCGGACTCCGCCGGGTCCATCGCCTGGTTCATGGCCCGGGCCAGCCCGCGGTTAGGCCAGTCCGCCCACTTCCGGAACGGCCGCACGCTCAGGAACGTACCTTGCTCGCCGCCGCCGACCTGCTGGAACCACAGTTCCGGGGGCGCCGACTCCTGCGTCCCGAGGGCGTCGGTGACTTTGCGGAGGTTGGGCAGGAACGTTCGCGCCGAGGTCGGTCGCATCGAGAAGAAGCTCACGCCACGGAACGGATAGGAGGCGAGATCGTCCTCCGGTGCGCGGGTGAACCCGGCGAGCATGCTGTAGATGCCGCCGCTCAAGGACTCGACGTGTTGGGACACCTCGGCCCGCCAACGGGCCGCAGCCTTCGCGGCAAGCTCTTGATGGTGATCGAAGTCCTCCCAGGAATGGCGTCTGCTCACCATGAAGTAGTTGCCCACGCGGTTGCCGTGCGTAACTTCGAACACCTCCCAGCGCCACGTCGAAGCCTGCGCTCCCACCCAATCCAGGTGCTGCTTGAGCGCCGCTTCGAACTCGGGGGCGTGACCGGGCTTGGGCGCGACCTCGAACACGGTGTTCTGGGTGGGCGGATCCGGCAGTTCCTGGCCGAACGCGAAGGGTGAGGCGGCGACCAATGCGACGGCCGTGGCCAGGGCGTTCCGGAGCGTGCGAGGCATGGCGTCCCACCTGTTCTGTGACCTGGTGCGACAGTCAGTATTGGACCGGGGCTCTTGGGCGTCAATGCGGCTCGGGTAGCGGGGAGTCCCGGGTAGACCGGCCTCCGGGGTAGTGCGATACTCAACTATCGCCTCCCCCGAGTTCACTTCCGATGATCTGGGGCCACTCTCCGCTCGGCGACGTCACCCGTCGACCTTCCCTCTCGAAAGGAAACAGGCTCATGCAGCGTTCTGCTTACGCGGCGGCCGGCGCCGCTCTACTCCTTGCGTCCCCTGTCACGAGTGTCACCGCATTCGCGGAGGACGGCGCCCGGTCGGACGCGATCATCCTGGAAGAGATCCTGGTCACGGCCACCCGGCGGAGCGAGTCCGTGGAGGACGTGCCCATTTCGATCTCGGTGGTGGGCGCCGACGACATCGCAAGCTCCGGCTCCAACAACCTGAGGGACCTCGCGAGCCTGATACCGAACTTCGTGTTCGGGCAGGGCAACAACGAGGCGACGTCCGACATCTCGATCCGCGGCATCTACTCCCACGTGGCCCCCGGCCAGGTCGGATTCGACCAGGGCTTCAGCGTCTATGTCGACGGCGTCTACATGGGCAAGCAGTTCGCCGCCAACGCGGAACTCGGCACCACCGAACGGGTCGAGGTGCTGCGCGGGCCGCAGGGCACGCTGTTCGGCAAGAACACGATCAGCGGCGCCGTCAACATAATCAGCAAGAAGCCCGGCAATGAGCTCGAGGGGGACTTCAGTGTCGAGGCCGGCAATCGCAGCCTCGTGCACGTGAAGGGCAGCGTGAATTTGCCGCTCGTGGAGGACAGGCTCGCCTTGCGGGCCTCGATCGGGGTCCGGGAAGTGGACGGGTATCTCACCAACACGTTCTTGGACGACGACGATGTCGGCAATCTCGAGCAGACCAGCGGTCGGGTGCAGTTGCGCTTCACGCCCGGCGAGCGGACCACCGTGGACGTGAACTCGGACTTCTTCTCGGCGGACAGCGTCGACTACATCTTCGAGTATCTCCCCAGTCACGCGGCCAGCGACAACAGGAAGTTCACGAAGACCAACAACTATCCGGATTACACCGAACGGGACCTGTTCGGGATTTCCCTCACCGTGGAGCACGTGCTTGCCAACGGCTACACGTTCACGTCGATCAGCGGGTGGCGGGATGACGAGGTGATTTTTGGCGCGGACATCGAAGGGTCACCGCGCGATGTCTTCGCCGGCACCTTCGCCGTCGAGCCGCAGCAGTTCACCCAGGAACTGCGCATCGCGTCGCCGACCGACCGGGCCTTCGATTTCGTCGCCGGCCTCTACTGGTTCGACCAGGAGGCCGACAGCTTCGACGTGCTCATGCCGGGCAGCCAGTTCCCCTTCCCGCCGGCGGCCGGGTCCGCCCATCAGAGCCAGACGGTGGAAGCCCAGAGCATGGCCGCCTTCGTGCACGCCAACTTCCGGCTGAGCGACGCGTGGACGCTGTTTGCCGGGGCGCGGTACACGGACGAGACGAAGGAGCTGGTGGTCAACCCGATCGTCTGCCCCAATCCCATTACCTGTGCCGCCTTGCGGTTCCCGAGGTTGCCCGGGCCGACGGGGGCCCCGGTCGATGTGGAGACCAAGGACCCGACCTGGTCCGTCGGCCTGCGCCACCACGTCGACGACGACGTGATGCTGTACGGGACGGTGACGCGGGGCCTCAAGTCGGGGGCGTTCAACAAGATACAGAATCCGGCGGGCGCGCTGGCGGCGAACCTCCTGATCGCGGAGCCGGAATTCGTGACCAACTACGAGGTAGGGGCGAAGACGAGCTGGCTCGACCGGCGGCTGCAGCTCAATGTCGCCGTCTACTACATGGACTACGAGGACCTGCAGGTGCGCACGGTCTGTACGGTCTGCGGTCCGTTTCCTGTACAGCGGCTGTCCAATGCCGCGGCGGCGACCAGCAAGGGTTTCGAAGTCGAGTTGAGCGCCTTGGCGACGGACAACCTGACGATCATGGCCGGCGTGGGCTTCAGCGACGCGACCTACGACAAGTTCCAGGGGGTCCAGGACAACAGGACGAGAATGCTCGTGGATGCCAGCGGCAACGACATCCCGGTGGCGCCGGACTGGACGATCAACGTCGCCCTACAGCACCGCGCGCGGCTCGGCGCCGGCATGGTGCGGTCGCGGCTCGATTACGCGTACATCGACGACCGGTATGCGGTCACGGGCGTGATCAACGACCCGGATTACTTCCTGCCCAGCCGGAGCTTGGTCAATGCCCGCATCGGCTACCGGCCCCAGGGCGACAACTGGGGCATAGCGGTGTGGGGGAGGAACCTCACCGACGACGACTCCCTGGTGTACGCGGCGTACCGCTCCGCGTTCGGCAGCGCGGGCCACGTGGGCATGTACCAGCAGCCGAGAACGTACGGCGTAACGCTCGACTACAGGTTCTGAAGGTGTTGCGGCTGGTTAGCGGCCTTGAGGGGGGTCGCCGCGTTCTCTTGTTCGGCATCCTTGCGGCACTGTCGGCCACGAGCCTCGGCGCCGCGGACCCGCCAGCCTTCGTACGTGACCTCGACCTGATCTATCACAGGGAGGGCGGCTACGCGCTCACGATGGACCGCATCGCCCCCGCCGCGGAGGCGAACGGCGCGGCGGTGCTGATGCTGGTGAGCGGTGGGTGGGTGTCCCGCCATGCGTTCCTCGAGCCGCGGGTGGCCGATCAACTGCCGCGCGTCCTTGCGCGGGCCGTCCTCAATCCGACGGAACTGCTGGCGCGCGGTTATACGTTGTTCCTGGTCGTTCATGGAGCCCAGCCGAAGTTCACCATCGCGGAGATCCACGGGCAGATCGGCGCAGCCGTCAGGCACGTCCGGCACAACGCCGAACGCTATGGGATCGACCCGTCACGCATCGGCGTCATGGGTGGATCGGCCGGGGGGCATCTTGCGCTGCTACAGGGGACGAGGGGACTGGCCGAAGAGAACAGCAGGGTCCAGGCCGTCGTGGCGTACTTTCCGCCGACGGACTTCCTGAACTTCGGCGCCGAGGGCGTGTTCGTCGACGACGCGATCCGGCGGGTCGAGCCGGACGGCGGCAATCCGTTCGAGCAGGCCCTGTACCTGTTCGATCACGATCCCGAGAAGCTCCGCATGACCCGGGTGACGGACGAACGGCGGCTGGCGCAGCACTATCGGGATATCTCGCCTTACTACCACGTCAGCGCGGATGACCCACCGACGCTGCTGGTCCATGGCGATGCGGACGAACGCGTGCCGATCCAGCAGTCAGAGCGCATTCTGGAGAGATTCGAGGCCGCGGGAGTGGTGCACCGCCTGTACCGGAAGGCTGGGGGCGGGCACGGCTGGGAGCCGACGCCGGAAGAGCGGGCGATGGTTGCCGACTGGTTCGACAGGCATCTGGCTGCGGTCAAGCGATAGAGCTCGCTCGCGTCACAGCGTTCCTGGCGCTGCCGCCCCTATCCCCGCTGTGCGCGGACGTAGCTCTCGAGGACGCGGTTCATCCGCGTCTGGTATCCCTTGCCCGAAGCCCGAAAATGCTCCAGCACCGAGCGCTTGACGCGCAAGGTGATCTGCTCGGTCCGGTCGGGCTCGACCAGGCGGGCTTCTCGCCAGAACGTCTCGTCCAGCTCCGGGATATCGGTGAAGTCGATCGCGGCATCCTCGACGGCCGCGATCTCGGTCGGGTCAAGGGCCCTTTTGCGTGTGCTCATGAGCTACAGGATGGCGCAAGGTCCCAGCGTCTGCCACTGAGGGAGCCGGACGCCAACCGCGTCTCATGCGCTGAAGGGAGCTGCTGGCAGCCAACTCGTCCAGCCTGCGAAGTGTCGGCATGCGAAAGCCGCCACGTGGCAGGGCCGTGGCAACGTTGCTCCAATCATCGGCTCGAAACCACCTGGGAGATTCGACCTCGTGAAACGACTCTCCGACGACGAGCGGCGCCGACTGCTCGAGTTGGCCAACTTCGGCGAGAAGGCCCCCGCCTCCGGCAGCAAGGGGATGGTCATCTGCTCCCACCCGCTGGCGTCCCGCGCCGGGGTGGACGTGCTCAAGGACGGTGGCAACGCCGCCGACGCCGCACTCGCCGCGTCCATCTGCCAGACCGTGGTCGAGCCGCACATGACCGGCATCACCGGCGTGCTCTCGATGCTGCACTTCGATGCCGCGACGGGGGAGACGACCTACATGAACGGCAGCGCGGCTCGCCCCAAGGCGGCGCTCGAGCGGTTTCGCCTGGCCGACGTCGCCACGGGCCGCGGCGTTGCCGTGCCCGGCTTCTGGGCCGGCTTCGAGGCGGCCCATGACCGGCACGGGCAGGCCTCCAGGGCGACCGTCATGGAAGCTGCGATCGGTTACGCCCGGGACGGGTTCGAGATCCACCCGTTCCTCTGGGGCGAGATGTTCACCGAGTTCTCGAAGATCGGCCGCACGCCACAGGGCCGGGAGATCTTCGCCCGGAACGACGTCATGCTGCGGCCCGGCGACCTGCTGGTGCAGCAACGCGCCGCCGACACGTTGACGGCGTTGCTCGAGGAAGGCAGCGAGTACTTCTACCGCGGCGCCTTCGCGAAGGAACTGGTCCACGTGGTACAGGCGGCCGGCGGCGTGCTGACCCTCGAGGACATGGAACAGTACGAGGCGCGCTGGCAGGCGCCCGCCGAGGGCACCTATCGCGGCTACAGGGTGCTCGGCTCGCCGCCGCCGGACCACGGCGGTTCGCACATGATCGAGATCCTCAACATGGTGGAGCTGCTGGACCTGCAGAGACTGGGTCCGCCGACCGAGTCCGCCGAGACCCTGTTCCACATGACGCGCATCTCCAACCAGGTCTACCTCGACGGGTTCAAGCAGCACGACCCGGCGACGCATGAACTGCCCCTGGAACTGATCCTCAGCAAGGACTACGCGGGCATGCGGTTCGAGCTGATGCAGATGGACCAGAAGCTCGACACGGGCTCGGCGCCGCCGCCGCCCGCGGGCAGCAACCACGTGACGGCGGTGGACGCCGACGGCAACGTCGCGACCATCCTGCACTCGTGCATGTCGCTGCCGTGGTCGAACGGAATGTTCGCGGGGGGCGTGACGGTGGTCGCCGCCGGCGCCCACTACCTGCGGGTCATGCCAGGTCCGGGCGACCGGATCTCGGCCTACGTGTGCCCCAACATCGTCTTTGACGGCGAGCGGCCGATCCTGGCGTCGGGCTCGCCGAGCGGGAGCCTGCTGCAGAACATCCTGCACAACACCACGAACATGCTCGACTTCGGCGTCCCCATCACCGAATCGGTGAACCGGCCGTCTTTCGGAGGGGCGCCCTACACCGGCCCGGCGGGGACCCTGCTCATCGATGACGACGACGACGAGAAAGTGCGACCCCCCGCCCCGGGGGGCGGCGGCGATTGGGGCGGGGGGGTTCCCGGGGACTGGGAACTCGGCTCGTTCGAGGGCATCTACCTGGACGCCGACGGTACCGCGCACGCCCGCGGCGACCCGCGCAGGAACGCGATGGCGCTCGCCGTCTGAGTCCAAACCTGAACACGGGAGAATCGGAATGACCACACTTGTTCAACAAGTCACGAGGGGCGTCCTTCTGGCCCTGATCCTCTGCGGTGTCTCCGCGATCGCCGAGGAGGAGGCCGATGACATGGCGGAGGTGATGAGGTTGCCGGACGACGTGATGGCCCGGTTCAGTCCGGACAGCAAGATACCCAGGCGGGGGACGGTGGATCCCGCCCGCCTCGTGCGTGCCGAAGGGTGGGAGTGGGACCACGAGGTGCGGGTCTACCTGCCGGCCAGCTACCACCATACCGACAGGGCCTATCCGACGCTCTGGGTTACCGACAACAGCCTGGAACTGATGCAGGCAGCGTTGACCGGAGACGCGATCGGTTTTGCGCCCGAGCTAATCGTCGTGGCGGTGGGGGCTCCGGGGGACACCAACGCGGCGGAGTTCCAGCGTCGCCGCAGCTACGAGTTCATCCCGGACAAGTCGCTGATGGGGCCGATGTTTGCCCCTATGCCGGCGGAGGCGCTCGGTGGCGCGCCCGGCTTTCTCGACTTCCTCGTCAACCAGTTGCGCCCGATGCTGGCCGAGGAGTACCGCATGGACCTGGACGACCAGGGCTACGCCGGGCACTCGGGTGGCGGCCAGTTCGGTCTGTATGTCCTGCTCAACAAGCCCGAGAGTTTCGACAAGTACATCATCAGCAGCCCGGCCGCCTACCAACCCTGGCTCGACATGGAAGAGCGCTGGCACGAGAACAACAAGGACCTGAAGGCCAAGGTGTTTCTCAGCGCCGGCGAAGCCGAGGCCGCGCATCCGGTCTGGTCCGGAT
This sequence comes from Gammaproteobacteria bacterium, assembly GCA_009840715.1. Lineage (GTDB taxonomy): Bacteria > Pseudomonadota > Gammaproteobacteria > Pseudomonadales > Azotimanducaceae > VXNE01. Next base: position 5,910 of record VXNE01000295.1, on the reverse strand, counting down.
CGCAGATCGTCTCCACCGTGGCGACGATGGCCGAGCGCCTCACCGTCCGCGGCTATCCGTCACTGGAACTGACCGTCAAGATCTTCCCCGACGAGGATCACCTGACGGTGATGCCGATCGCCTACACGCGGGGTATTCGGGCGCTCTGGGGGATGTGATTCCGGCGCGCGTCAGTCCACCCGCTCCAGCGGCGGCAGGTTCAGCGCCTCGCGGAAGGTGTTGTGGTAGTGATGCAGCGCCGGCTCGTTGCGGCCGAAGAGCAGGTGCGTGAGCAGGCCGCTTTCGGCGGACTGCTGCGCCTTCTCGCCCATGGCGTAGTCCTCCTGCTCGATCGTGCTGTCGAACACCTCGCGGGTGGCTTCGAGGCCCAGGATCGTCGCATCGTCCCGGGCGTCCATGTCGTAGGCGTCCTCCGCGCCGATCACGCGGTCGCCGCTGGCCTCGGCCGCTGGCAGTGCGGCCGCCGAGTCCGGGCGGTAGTAGTAGCCGAGGCGGGTCAGTGAGCGGCCGGGATTGCCTTTCTCGGGGTAGATCCTGATGACCAGTATCTGGTCCCGGCCCACGTTGAACTGGACGTTCGGGAACAGGTAGTAGAGGACGTTCGCCGCGTCGTCCGTGGACCATTCCGACTCGGGCAGGTCGCGCAGTTCGTCTATGTTGCGGGCGGGGAACACGAAGCGGTGGTTGCGGCCGAAGGTCTCGTAGGCGAGTGCGTCGCCGTAGAAGAGCTGGCCCAGGGTCTCCTTGTGCAGCCGCTGGAAGTGGTAGGTCTCGCCGAAGGTGTCGTTGGCGAGCTTCCAGTTGAGGTTCCCCTCGATCACGGTCTCGCCCAGGTAGACGTAGTTGCCGGCGTTCCAGTTGGCGAGTTCCGCGTCCAGGTCGCCCAGCAGCGCCGGCACGTCGAGTTCGCCGTCCGGCTTCGGATGCACCCACAGCATGCCGTTGTGCTCCACTGCGGGCAGCTCGATCAGGCCCGTGCAGGACTTGTCCACGGGACCGAAGTCCCGCTCCCTGGGGACACCCACCAGCCTCCCGTCGTTGGCGTAGGTCCAGTTGTGGAACGGGCACATGAAACGCCGGGTCTCGCCCCGGGCTTCGTTCGCGACGCGCACGCCGCGGTGCCGGCAGGCGTTCAGGAAGGCGCGGAAGCGGCCCTCGTCGTCGCGGGTGGCGAGCACCGGCGTGCCGAAGTCGTCCGTCGTGAAGTACCGGCCCGGTGCATCGAGATCGCCCGACAGGCCGATGAACTGCGGATGGTTCTGAAAGAAGCTCGACCACTCCCGCTCGGCGAGTTCCGGGCTGACGTATGCATCGGTCGGCACGCGGTAGCGCACGCCGGCGTCGACGTTCCGGCCTTCGTCGAGCTGGCGGAGCAACTCCTTCAGTACGACTACTTCCGTCTCTTGCTTCATCTTCTCTCCTTGACGGCGCGGGGGCCCGCGCCGGTTAGCGGACGATGTCGGTCCAGGGCTGGTCCTCTTCCGAGCCGCCGTGCACGTCGGGGTCGAGAAAGAACCGGCGCATCGGGGCGTGCACCGGTTCGCGTCTCGGAAAGGCCGCCAGCTTCTCGTGCATCGTCGCCACGATTTCCGGATGATCGTTCGCCAGGTCACGATTCTCGTACGGATCCGCGTCCAGATCGAAGAGGGCGAGCGCGTCGTCGTTGCTTCGACGGAGTTTCCAGTTGTCCATGTAGTAGGCCGCGCCGCTCGGGTCCTCGACCAGGTAATCCACGGGGGCGGTGTGCGCCAGTCCGCGTAGCAACGCGGTCTGGTCCGCGCCGTCAACCGGTTGCTCCGGCTCCGTCTCGGCCCCCGCGATGACGGTCAGCGTCGGCAGGATGTCCTGCACCGTGATCCTTTGGGACAGCGGCCTCGGTGGGAAGTGCCCGGGGAAGGATACGACCGACGGCACGAGGACACCGCCTTCCCCCAAAGTCCCCTTGCCACCCTGGTAGGGGCCGTTGTCCGCCCCACCGTCCTGGGTGCTGCTGCGGATGAACTCGAGCAGTCTCGTCCGCGCGGGGCCGCCGATGTCGTCTTCCAGCATGTTCGCGACGGCGCTCAGCCTGTCGCGGCTGTACTTCCGGTGCGTGCCGCCGTTGTCGCTCATGAACCACACGAGCGTGTCGTCGGTCATGCCCGCCTCCTCGAGCGCGGCGAGGATGGCGCCGATGGCCTGGTCCATCTCGTCCACCATGGCGGCGTAGACCCGGCGGTTCCCATCCTCGATGTCGGCGTACCGGGAGACGGTCTCCGCGGGGGCCTCGTTTGGCAGGTGCGGGGCGGAGAACGCGACGTACAGGAACAGGGGTCTGTCCGTGTCCCGGTCTTCGATCTGGCGAATGGCGTCGTCGGCGATCAGGTGGGTCGCGTAGCCCTCCTCGCGCAGCGTCACCTCGTTGCGATGCCAGTCACGCCTGCCGCCGCCCACGTGATCGTAGTGGCCTATGCCGCCGGTGAGGTAGCCGTACGCGTAGTCGAATCCTCGTGCGAGGGGCAGCATCTCGCGCCTGGCGTGGCCGAGGTGCCACTTGCCGACGAGCGCGGTCCGGTAGCCGGCGTCGCGCAGGAACTCCGGCAGGATCCTGAGTTCGAGCGGCAGGCTGGCGTCACTCGTCTGGAAAATGGCGCGCTTCACGCCGGTCCGGGCGGTGGACTGACCGGTCATGAGGCTTGCGCGCGTGGAGGAACACGCGGGCGTGGCATAGAAGCGGTCGAGGCGCACGCCGGACTCGGCCAGGCGGTCGAGGTTGGGCGTCTGTATCTCGCTGCCGTTGTAGCCGACGTCGCCCCAGCCCATGTCGTCGGCGATGATCAGGACGATGTTGGGGCGCGCGGCCGCCCCTGCGACGTTCAGCAGACAGGCGAAGGTAGCGAGAGCAAGCGTCGACAGTCGCATGGCGTCTTCGTACACGAGAGTCAGGGCAGACGCAGAGCCTCAGGAAGCCCTCAACCGGCCAAGCACGAACACCGCTCCCGCGGCGACCAGCATCGGAATGGCGCCAAGCAGGAAGAGTTGCGACACGGGCAAGGCCATCCCGATCGCCGTGCCGACGACGACGGGGCCGATGATCGCGCCGATCCGGCCGATCGCGAGCGCCCATCCCAATCCGGTAGTGCGGGCGCCGGTGTCGTAACTGATGCTCGCGAGGGCATTGATCCCGAACTGGCAGCCCATGCCGAAGAGCCCCGACAGGAACAGGACGATCAGCACCAGCACCACCGAGTCCGTCACCTGTCCGATCAGGGCGATGGCCACGCCGGCGGCCACGAACCCCGCCACGAGCGTTCGCGCGGCGCCGGTGCGGTCGATCAGGACGGCTATCAGCAGGCCGCCGATCACTCCTCCGATGGCGGACATGGCGGACACGAGAATCGCGCGGTCGAGCGGATAGCCGGCCTCGTTTAGGACGGTGGGCATCCAGCCGCCGATCGCGAACATGGTCAGCAGGTTCGCGAAGAACACGACCCAGAGCAGGAGCGTGATGCGCGTGCGCCCCTCCGAGAACAGGGCGCGGATTCCGACGCTGGCCTGTTCCGGCGCGAGGGTCTCGAACCGGCTCTCGGGTGTCGCACCGGCCTCGGGCGCGATCCGGTGGACGATCTGGGCAAGGGCGGCGCCGCGGTCGCCTTTCAGCGCGAGGAAGCGCGGCGATTCCGGCAGCCAGGCCATCACGACCGGCACCATCAGGAGCGGCAGGACGCCGCCGGTCACGAACACCGACTCCCAGCCGAACACGTTGATGAGGGCCGCCGCCGCGACGCCCCCCACCATGATGCCGATCGGGAAGCCGACGAACATGGTCGTCATCAACAGGGCCCGGCGCCGCGCCGGGGCGAACTCGGCGGTCAGGATGTTGATGGTGGGCATCACACCGCCCAGTCCCAGGCCGGTCAGGAAGCGGTACAGGAACAGCTCGAACGTGCTCTCGGCGGTGGCGGTCAGCAGCGCGAACACCCCCATCACCGCCGCCGAGACGAGAATCACCGGCTTGCGCCCGATGCGGTCGGCGACGGGGCTGCCGATGAGCGCGCCGGCCATCAGCCCGAGCAGCGCGGAGGAATAGAGCTGCCCCATCACCTCCGGCGAGAGCGCGAACTGATCGGCGATCAGCGGCGCGACGTAGGCGATGATCTGGGCGTCGAAACCGTCGATGACGGCGAGGACGAAACACAGTACGACCACGCGCCACTGCAGGCGGCCGATGGGGTTCGAGTCGAGCAGTTCGTCGATGTGGATGGTCGTGGACATGCTTCCGCCTTGGCTCCCCGGGGACCCGGGTCGTCACACATACCGCAGTTGGTCCCACGTTGCCAATGGCGGCGGCCCCGGTGACGTGAGAGCATCGGGCCCGCTCATCGGACTGGAGCCCACCGTGACCGACGTCTCGCTTACCCCCTATCTCTCGCCCCACGACTGCGCCGCCGCCATCGCGTTCTACGAGAAAGCGTTCGGGGCCGTCGAAACCGGCGCGCGATTCACCGACCCCGAAGGCAGGATCGGCCACTCCGAGATCACCATCGGGGGCGCCACGATCTATCTCTCCGACGAGTTCCCGGACTTCGGCGCGTGCAGCCCGCAGTCGCTCGGCGGTTCGAGCGCGGCCCTGCACATTCGGGTCGCCGACGCGGACGAGACGGCCCGCCGCCTGGTGGCCGCTGGCGCGGAGGTCCTCCACGAGGTGGCCGAGCAGGCGGACGGCGAGCGCCGGGGCACGTTCCTGGATCCGTTCGGCTACCGCTGGATGGTCGGCGAGAAGCTCGAAGAGGTGAGCAAGGAGGAACTGCGGTCGCGCGTGAGCGGCTTCGACGTGACCTGACGCCCCGCGTTACCCGCGCTGATACGCCTGCGCCATCCCCGGCACGGGGCTTGGCGCCTTCACCACGTAGTCCTTCGTGATGCTGCCGAGGTAAAGGTCGCGCAGCCCGTCTCCGCCCCAGCTCACGTTGGTCGGGTTCCGCATCAGCTTCCCTTCGGGGTCGTCCAGCATTGTGACGACTTCGCCTTCCGGGGTGATCGCCACCACCTTGTTCGCCATCACGAGCGTCACCCAGAGGTTGCCTTCGACGTCGAAGCCGCAGCCGTCGGTGAGGCCGAGGCGGCTGCGCCATTCGACCGGGAGCGGACGCTGCTCGGGCATCGAGGGAATGTCGAGTCCCAACACCGGGCCGTACCGCTCCGGCGTTCCCAGGCTGCCGTCCTCCCGGATGGGGTAGCGCTGCACGTCGCAGCCGGTCGTCTCGCACACGAACAGGTGGCGTTCGTCGTAGTCCATCGCGATGCCGTTGGCGAAGCGGATGCCTTCCGCCACAACGCGCACGGTGCCGTCCGGGTCCAGCCAGAACACGGAGCCATCGTCCTCGCCCGCACCGGAGAGCCCCACCGACGCGTCCCAGGTGGAGTGGCTGCACCAGATCCTGCCGGTGGAATCGACGAGGGGATAGTTGCACCCGTAGAGCCGGCGTCCGTCTATTTCGGAGACCAGGGTCTCGACCTCACCCGTCCCGGGATCCAGGCGCTGCAGCGGCCCGTACCCGTCGTCCTGCCCGCCGAAGTTCGCGATCACGATGCGGCCCTCGAGGTCGAAGTTGATGCCGTTCGGCGCGCCCCCGGCGTCGCCTCGCCGCACCAGACCGCCGCTCGCGTCGATCATCGCGCCCGCGCCGCCCTGGTCCGAAAGCCAGCCTTCGCGGTCCGCGCACACCGCGACGGCCTCGGGTCGGCGGGCGCCGTGGCCGACGGCTTCGCAGGCGTTCATGTCGATGGGCTGCAGCATCGTCCTCCCTCCCTTCCGGTCCGGGTTACTCCGTCGCCAGCCCCTGGGCGAGTAGCCCGCAGATCTCCCCGGCTAGCGGCGTGGGGAGGGGGGGGCGTGGGGCGGGTTGCCATTTCGGCCGCAGGCCGATG
>VXNE01000308.1 GCA_009840715.1 Gammaproteobacteria bacterium | reverse complement strand
CGCGGCCCCCTAGCACGCGCGCGGTCTGGGCGGGAGGCACCGCCGCCACCCCGTCCTCGCCTTAGTTACTCACCACTTTTCCCGGCGCGCCCGCGCCGGCGCCCCGCGCGAACCGCAACGCATCGCCGATGAGTTCGTCCATCCTCTCCAGGTTGCCTTCCATGCGCGCGACGAGCTTCGGATCCACGTCGTCCGGCAACAGCTCCACCGCCAGCCGCATGCGGGCGAGCGGCGTTCGCAGGTCGTGGGAGATGCCCGCCAGCAGCGTCGTCCGGCTCGACAGCAGCGTGCTGATCTCGCGGGCCATGCGGTTGAAGCTCTCCGCGAGCGTCACCAGTTCGCGGGGGCCCTTCTCGGGCAGCGGCGAGAACCCCTCCGCGCCCCGGAACGCCTCGACCGCGCCGGCCGTCTCCGCGAGCGGCTGGGCGATGCGGCGCACCACCAGGGACGACGTGACCAGCACGATGCCGGCCCCCACGATACCGATGATCAGCCCCACGTAGGGCAACTGGTCGTCCTGTTGCCCCGGCGCGAAGCCGATCTGCAGCCGGCCGCCCGGTATCGGCAGCTCCGCCCAGACCAGCTCGTCGCCTTCGAGCAGCCGTACCGGCGCCCCGAGACGCTCGGAGATCCGGGCCCGGAGCAGTGCGTGGTAGTCGTTGTCCGCCGCCGCCGGCGGCAGGTCGCGGATGTCCGAACTGATGACCAGGTCGTGCATGCGCGCCATCTCGAGTTCGAACGCGGGCCGCGCGTCGGTGTAGTCGGGCAGTTCGGCCCAGGTCTGCGCGGAGAGCACGACGAGGCCCGCCTCGTCGTCGGCGGAGCGTTCCGTCATCGGGCCCAGGACGAAGACCTGCAGCGCCGCCAGCGCGGTGGCCGCGATCGCGACCGCGCTGAAGGCGAGGACGACGTTGGTGCGCGCGAGGAGCGAGGTCCTGAGGCGGCCCCCGCCCAGTCTCGGCGGATTTCGTTTCACGCCCGCCAACGCCGCCGCCCGTCGCCGAGACGCCGTCAGGCGGTGTCGGGGCAGAACATGTATCCCTTGCCCCAGATCGTCTTGATGAAGACGGGCGACGAGGGGTTGGACTCGATCTTGCCGCGCAGCCGCGTCACCCGGACGTCGATGCTGCGATCGAACGGAGACCGCTCGGCGCCGGTCAGGAGGTCCAGGATGCGGTCCCGGTCGAGCACCTTGTTCGGATGCCGCGCGAAGACGCTCAGCAGGTCGAACTCCCCCGTGGTCAGGGGCACGGTCCGGTCCCCGTCGGTCAGCCGGTGCGCGTTCAGGTCGAGCCGGAACGCGCCGAACTCCACGACGTGCGCATCCATCCCGCTGTCCTGCCCGGCCGTGCGGCGCATCACCGCCCGGATCCGCGCGAGCAGCTCCCGCGGGTTGAAGGGCTTGGTCATGTAGTCGTCGGCGCCGACCTCGAGGCCGACGATGCGGTCGACGTCTTCCCCCTGCGCCGACACCATGATGATCGGCACGGTCGACGTCCGTTTCAGGCGCTTGGCGATGGACAGGCCGTCCTCGCCGGGGAGCATCACGTCCAGGATGACCAGGTCGATGTCGTGGGCCGACAGGGCCTCGTCCATGCCGGCGCCGTCCTCGACGCCGATCACGTCGTACCCTTTCTGCTCCAGGTACTGGTGCGCGAGTTCGCGCAACTCCGCGTCGTCGTCGACCACGAGCAGAGTCGCCCTGTCATGGACCATGGCCGACTCGGTCAATCGCCCTTGACCGTCTTGTTGACCTTCACCACCGGCGCACGCACCGTGTCCTCGGCCTCCTCCACGCGCCGTTCGAAACCCTTTCCGTAGTCGTCGGGGCCCTCTCCGGAGGCGGCCTCCTCGGCCGGGCGCGACCGGATGCGGACCACCTGCTCAATGTGCACTACAGAGCCGTCCGGGCCCCGGACGGTGCGTCCGAACCGCCGGCGTACTTCCACCGGCATGGCCTGGCCACGGCCGTGCTCGGCCATGCGCCGCCGCATCTCGAGGAAGAAGTCGCGTCGTTCCTCGCTGCCGAGCGCCTCCCAGTCCGCGGCGACCCGCGTGAGCTGATCGTCGGAGTACTCGGCATAGGGGTTGGGGTCTGCGGCGGCGGGAAGAGCCAGGAGCGCACCCAAGACCGCACAGAGCCCCAAGCGCCAACGTCGGCTACGCCGCCCTTGCGCTTCTTCCCGAGCCTCCTGCAAGCGTCTTGGGAACACGCCCTGCAACGACCCTCTCTTCTGTCTCGCGCGGCCCGCGGCGCCCCTCCCCATGCCAGGGGCGGACGCCGCCCCGCGCCCCGGGAAGCGGTCGGGCGATCCGCCCGGCCGTTGCCCGGAGGAACTGCCTGTCAGGCGGCCTCGAACAGCCCCGCGGCGCCCTGGCCGCCGCCGATGCACATCGTCACGACGCCGTACTTCTGGTTGCGGCGCTGGAGCTCGCGCAGGATGGAGCCCGTGAGCCGCGAACCGGTCATCCCGAACGGGTGTCCGATGGCGATGCTGCCGCCGTTGACGTTGTACTTTTCGTTGTCGATGCCGAGTTCGTCGCGGCAGTAGACGCACTGCGACGCGAACGCTTCGTTGAGTTCCCAGAGATCGACGTCGTCCTGCCGGATACCGACGTTCTCGAGCAGCCGCGGAATCGCGAACACGGGACCGATGCCCATCTCGTCGGGCTCGCAGGCCGCGACGGTGAAGCCGCGATAGACGCCCATCGGCTGGATGCCGAGCTGACCGGCGCGCTCCGCGCTCATCAGCAGCGTCATCGAGGCGCCGTCGGAGAGTTGGGACGCGTTGCCCGCCGTCACGGTGCCGTCTTCCTCGAATGCCGGGGGCAGGCCCGCCAGGCCGTCGAGGGTCGTCGTCGGACGGTTGCACTCGTCGCGGTCGACCATGACATCGACGCGGCTTTCCTCGCCCGTCTCCCGGTCGGTCTTGAGCATGGTGGCCGGCATCGGAACGATCTCCTCGTCCATCCATCCGGACTGCTGGGCGTTGGCGTAGCGCTGCTGGCTCTGGAGCGCGTACACGTCCTGCATCTCGCGCGTCACCTGGTAGCGCCGCGCCACGACTTCCGCCGTGTTGCCCATGGCCATGAAGATGTCCGGCTTCTCGTCGAGCAGGCGCTGGTTGGGCTGGGACTTGCCCGGGTCCTGCCGCGTGCGCATCGAGATGGAGTCGACGCCCCCGGCGATGGCCACCTGGGTGTTGCCCGAGGCGATCTGGTTCGCGGCGATGGCGATGGACTGCAGGCCCGAGGAGCAGAACCGGTTGATGGTCATGCCCGCGGCAGTGATCGGCAGCCGCGAGAGCACGACCGCGAGCCGCGCCAGGTTCCCGTCCTGCTCGCCCGCGTGACTCGCCGCGCCGACCACGACGTCTTCCACCTCGTCCGCCGAGACGTTCGGGTTGCGGTCCAGCAACGAGTCGATGAGATGCGCCAGCATGTCGTCCGAACGCGTCAGGTTGAAGCTGCCGCGGAAGGACTTCGCAAGACCCGTCCGGACACTGTCTACCACTACCACATCACGCATCTCTTCCCCCTTTTTCCCGTTGTCGGTCTGTCAGTGGTTCGGCCCGGAGCGTGCCGGACCTCTCTTGTTGAGCCGGGCGAGTGTACTACGGAAAGGGAACGGTCCCAACGGCGATGCCTGTCGGCTCGGCAGCCCGATGGCAAGGCGTGCTCGCCGCGCGCGCGCTCAGAGCGCGCCCCGCTACGAGCCGATTACAGCGACCACTTCACGTCGAGGAGCGCGCTCGTCCCGACGTCCTGCTCGAGGATCGTCACGCCGCCCTGCGCGAGTTCGGCGCTCTCGCCGAGGAGGTTCTTGACGCGTACCTTCACGCTCAGGCGCTCCGTGGCGGACCAGGTGTAGATGAAGTCCAGCGCGTGGAACGGCTGCTCGTAGGCGTCGTCGAAGCTGTCGATGCCCCCGAAGAAGATGCGCTCGCCGAAGCTGTGGTAGACCAGCGTCGCGCCGTGCCTTCCATCGAAGGAGTCGAAGCCCAGCTGCAGGTTCGCGACCCACTCGGAGTGCTGCGTCATGCGCCGCGAGGTGTTGGTGATGTTCCCGGCGAACCCGTTGCCATGGATGTCGAGTCGCGAATCCGACAGCGTGACATTGCCGGCGAAGTAGAACTGTTCGATCCACCGGCCGAACAGACCCCGCAGGAAGCCGAGGTTCTTGAGCCCCTCGAACTCCACGCCGTAGATCTCCGCCGCATCCGCGTTCACGAAGGCGAACAGGATGTCGTCGTGCGTCGCAGCACCCTGGAGGGTCTCGATCGGGTCCGTCACGTCCTTGTAGAAGGTAGAGACCGTCACTTGGTCCCCGCCGTCCCAGAACCACTCCGCGCGCAGGTCGAAGTTGGTCAACGCGGTAGGGGCGAGGAACGGGTTGCCCCGCACGCGGGCATCGGTCAGGGGATCCATGTAGCTTGAGCGGGACACTTCCCGAATGTCCGGCCGGGCGACCGTGTCACCCCAGCTGAAGCGCAACTGGAAGTCGTCCGCCCAGAAATCCGGCCGGATGTAGGTGACCGCCAGGGACGGGTAGACGCCGGCCTTCTCGATCCTGGCAGAGGCGATCTGGCGGGCAGAGATGCGGTTGCCGCCGAACTGCAGCAGGTCGATGGGCACGGAGACCTGCGTGAAGTCCTCATGGCGCGCGCCTCCGGAGATCCTCCACCTGTCGTCGAGCAGGATATCGAACTTGCCGTAGATGGCCTCCGTGACCTGTTCCGCGTAGTAGCTCTCCAGCCCGAAACCGCCGGTGCCGAACAGCGTAGTGAAGCCGTTGTGCGGGTCCATCAGGTTCGCGTCCGAAAAGACCTCGCTGGCCACGCCCCCGCTGATGTCGTCAAAACCCGGTCCGGCGCCGCCGATGCCGATGGAGATCTGCTGGTAGAACCGTGTCTTGCGCGAGTGGTCATAACCCGCGGACAGCTCGAGGTCCCAGGTTTCCGCGCGTATCGGAAAACTCACGTCGGAGCCCCACGTCTCCACCTCATCGTCGAGGTCGGAAAAGCGGAAGTCTCCCACGGCCCCCGACGAGCGCATGTTCGTGCCGACCACGTTCCCGTAGGGCGCATCGAGCACATCCACGGACTTCACGCGCACCTCGTTCGGGATGTCCGTCGTGGCCCTGGCTTGCGAGTAGTACCAACTGACCGTCGTGTCACGAACCAGGGGGAGCTTCTCGAGCAACGGGAACATGCCCAGTGTTTCGTCACCCAACCTGTGCTCGCCCCGGATCTGGTTGATGATCAGTTCCCGTTCTTCGAACCGGATGTGCCCGGTGCGCCCCTGCGTCGGGCGATCGTCCGCGCAGTCGTTGAACTTGCCGTGTCCGCAGCTCAGCGAGAGCCTCGCATCGTCCGCGGTATCGCGCAGGATAAGGCTCGTCGTACCGATCTCGTGATCGTCCGTGAAGCGCAAGCCCAGGTTGGCGCTGCCCGTGATGCTGACGGACTGCACCGTGCGTTGCCGGCGCTCGAAGTCGGTCTCCGGCCGCGTGACGCTACGCTTGATCCGATCCTTGTTGCGCCAGTCGGTCTCGTAGACTCCGAGTGTCAGGAAACCGAACTCCCAGTCTTCGCCGAGGAGCCAGCGATAGCCCCCGGCGACCTCGACCTTCTGGTCCGGTGAGAGGTCCCGGGGCCGGATGTCGACATCGCGGTTCAGCGCCGTCGCCAGCTGCCGGTTGATCGCCCGGGCGTCGGCCAGGGTTGGCGAGCCCCCGGCGAGACGCAAGGTGTTGTAGATGTTCTCTTCGGAAAAGTCGCCCCGATACGTCCGGATCGCCTCCCGAATCTGACCCGAAAGCGCCCGCGTCCCGTCGTCCGTGCCCATCCGGTCGTCACCACCGCCCCGGTAGGTCAGGCCTTCCTCCCCGCTGTCGCTGGTCCAGCCCGTCTTGACCTTCACGCTGAAGACGGGATCCTCCGGCATCTGCTTCGTACGCATCTCGACGTTGCCGCCGCCGAAGGCCGCCGGCATCTCCGGCGAGAAACCCTTCTGCACCATGACGGCCTCGAGGATCGTGGACGGAAACAGGTCGAGGGGCACGACGTTGCGCGACAGGTCCGGAGACGGTACGGCCGCACCGTTCAGCGAGGCGCTCGAGTACCGTTCGCCGAGGCCCCGAACGTAGACGAACTTGCCGCGTGCCACGGTGAGACCAGGTACCCGTCGCAGCGCCGAGGCCACGTTGCTATCGCCGGCGCGGGACATGCGCTTCGAGTCCAGCAGGTCGAGGGGCACGTCACTCCCGATACGCTCCGACAACCAGCCATTGCGCCTGGCCGGCGCGCCGCAGTCCGTAGCGGAGAGATCGCCCGGCGCGTCACCCACGTCCCCTTCCGCGACAACCGGTGGACCCTGGCGCGCGCCGCCGGCGCAGGTCTCGGCGGCGTCGGGCCGCGATGCGGACAGGGAGTCGGGAGTCGATGCGCCGGTCGGCTCCGCGGCGAGGGCTCCGGACGCCAGAAACACCGCCGCCAACAGCGGCCCGAAATCGATGGTTCTCATGGGCCACGCATCGTACCGGCCGGGCATGACGCATTTATGACAGCGCCGGTGCGGCCAGCGTCGGTACGGGCGCCATGGGGGGCGGCTGCAAACGGGCCAATACAGCCGGTCTTACGCGAGCGACTTCCCGGGTTCGATCCTTTCGTAACGACCGCCCACGCTGCGGTAGAGGCCGGCGCCGTGCAGCCGGAACGGGATGTCCACCGGGGGCGGATCCGGCAGGCGGATCACGCGGCGGCGCGCTCGTCCGAGAGTGACGTGCGCACGGAACCGCCGCGCATCGTGCCCGCCGGGGGGCAGCGAGTCCGCGAGCACCTCGAGCAGGCCGCCGGAGTCCACGCTCACCACCACGACACGGGCCCGCCGCGGACTCGGAAACCCGTCGATCGCGACCACCCTGCACTCGACGGGGAAACGCCGATCCAGCGCCTCCGCCGCCTCCCGCCAGAACGCTGCCGCCCCCGCGTCCAGCTCTCCGAGGAAGCGCAACGTGACGTGGTACTTTTCCGGCGCGACCCAACGCACGCCATCCACCGCCGGCCGCAGCGCGACGAGTGTGTCCCGCACCGCGGCGGGCAGGAAGGCGGCCACGAAACAGCGCATGGCCGGTAGCATACCGGCGCCGGGTAGAATACCGGCCGCCCAGCGGAGAAGTGCAGACGCGGATGGCCAGGGACTCCGTCCTCGCGGATCTCGGTGCGAAAGGCGCGGACGGAGGAGCCGCCCACGAACTCACCGAGGCCGTGCGCCGCTACCGGATCGACCGCGCGCCCGTATGCCTGGCAGACCACGACCCCGCCGACACGGGCCCATTCACCACCCGCGACCGGGGCCTCGCCCGCGCCCTCCTGCGCGCCCACACCGCCTGGCTCACGGACCGGCAACGCGCGCTGGCGGCGCAGGGACAATGGGCCGTGCTCGTGGTGCTCCAGGGCCGGGACGCCGCCGGAAAAGACAGCCTGATCCGCCACGTGATGTCGGGGCTGAACCCCCAAAGCTGCGATGTGACTTCCTTCGGCGTGCCCAATGAAGAGGAACTGCGCCACGACTTCCTCTGGCGTTGCCAGCGGCACCTGCCGGCCCAGGGCACGGTCGGGGTGTTCAACCGCTCGCACTACGAGGAGGTGCTGGTCGTGCGCGTGCGCCCCGACCTCCTCCGCGCGCAGCGCCTCCATCCATCGCTGGTCGGCCCCGGTGTCTGGGACCAGCGGCTGCGGGACATCGCGGCGTTCGAGGACTACCTGAGCCGCAACGGCACCGCGATCGTCAAGATCTTCCTGAACGTGTCGAAGGAAGAGCAGAAGGAGCGCTTCCTCGGACGGCTCCGCAACCCGGCGAAGCACTTCAAGTTCTCGCCGTCGGACATCCGCGACCGGGAACACTGGGACGCGTACACCGAGGCCTACGAGGCCGCCCTCGGCGCGACGTCGACGCCGGAGGCGCCCTGGTACGTCGTGCCGGCCGACCGCAAGTGGTTCGCCCGCCTGGCCGTGGCGTCGATCCTGGTGCACACGATCGCCGAACTCGACCTGGAGCATCCGGCCCCGCTCCTGGCCGACCCGGAGGAACTGCAGGCGGCCCGCGCGGCGCTCGAGGACGCGTGACGGCCCGCTTACGCCGAGCGGCATCGACCGCCGCCCTCTGCGTGCTCCTCGTCGCCTGCGGACCGCCGGAGTCCACGCCGCAGGTCCTTCCGCCCCCGGAGGCCGCCTACGTGGGGAGCGAGGCCTGCGCCGGCTGCCACGCACGAGCGTTCGAGCGCTGGTCCGGTTCCCACCACGACCTGGCGATGCGGACCCCGAGCCCCGCCACCGTCGTCGGGGACTTCGAAGACGCGTCCTTCACGAAGGACGGCGTCACGACCCGTTTCCATCGCCGGGACGACGGGTACTTCGTGGACACCGACGGTCCCTCCGGCGCGGTCGAGTCCTACCGGGTCGTCTACACCTTCGGCATCGCGCCGTTGCAGCAGTACCTGCTCGAGACGGAGCCGGGGCGCCTCCAGGCGCTCGGCGTCGCCTGGGACGCGCGCCCCGCGGGACGCCGGTGGTTCCACCTCTATCCGAACGAGCGAATCGCCCACGACGACATCCTGCACTGGACGTCCGACTCGCAAAACTGGAACTCCATCTGTGCCGACTGCCATTCGACGAACGTGCGCAAGCGCTTCGACGCCGGCACCGGGACGTTCGCGACCGCGTATTCCGTGATGAACGTGGGTTGCGAGGCGTGCCACGGCCCGGGTTCCCTGCACGCCGCCGCACCGGAGGCCGACTACGGCGCCGCGGCCGGGGCGATCGACACGTGCGCCCAGTGCCACAGCCGCCGCGCGCAGCTTGCCGAGGGGTTCCGGCCCGGCGCCGCCTTCCTCGACCACTACCTGCCCGCCGCCGTCACCCCGCCCCTCTACCACGCCGACGGCCAGATCCACGACGAGGTCTACGTCTACGGCTCGTTCCTGCAGAGCCGCATGTACCAGGAGGGCGTCACCTGCGGGAACTGCCACGACCCGCACACCGCCGAGCCGCTCCTGGCCGGCGACGGCCTGTGCACGCAGTGCCACTCGGAGACCCCGCGCCCCGACTTCCCGACGCTCACGGCCCGGCGCTACGACGACGACGCGCACCACTTCCACGAAGACGTGCAGTGCGTCGACTGCCACATGCCGAGCAAGGTGTACATGGGCGTCGACGACCGGCGCGACCACGGCTTCCGGGTCCCGCGACCGGACCTGACCCAGAGTTTCGGCGTCCCGAACGCCTGCAACGGCTGCCACGAAGACCAGTCCCCATCCTGGGCCGCGGACGAGATCGCGCGTCGCACCGGACCTCCGGCGCCGGGAGCCGCCGATATCCTTGCCCTCGCCACCACCCAGCGGTTCGATGCGGAACGGGCCCTGTCGGAGGCCGCGGCCGACCCCGGCCTTCCGGGTCTGGTCCGCCGCAGCGCGCTGCTCGCCCTCGGTCCTTACGAGTTCGGGTTCTCGCAGGACGCCATCGCGGCCGGCCTGCGCGATGCCGATCCGTTCGTGCGGCTCGGGGCTCTCGAACACCTCTCGCGTCTCCCAGACGCGCCCCGCCTGGCCGCGCTCCGTCGGCTTCTGCGAGATCCCCTGCGCGCGGTCCGCGTCTCCGCCGCGCCCGCCGCCGCTCCCTTGCTCGCGGGCTCCGTGTCGCCCACCGACCGAGCCCTCATCGAAGACGCGCTCGAGGAGCACCGGGCCGTGCAGGAGCTGAACGCGGAACGGCCCGAGGCGCACACCAACCTCGCGGTCGTCCATGCCGCCTGCGGCGACGACGCGGCCGCGGAAGCCGCCCTCCGGCGCGCCCTCGACATCGCGCCGCACTGGATTCCGGCGCTCGTGAACCTGGCGGACCTGTACCGCGCGTCCGGGCGGGACGCCGAAGGCGGCGTCCACCTGGCCGAAGCCGCCAGGATACGACCCCCGAGCAGCGAAGCGGCCTACGCGTACGGCCTGTGGCTCTTCCGCCAGGACCAGTCCGCGCGCGCCCTCGAGCAGTTGCAGCGCGCCTACGAACTCGACCCGGAGCACCTGCGCAACGGCTACGTCTACGCCCTCGCGCTCCACAACGCGGGCGAAGGCGCGTCGGCGATCTCGGTTCTCGAGGACAGTCTCGCGAAGTTCGGCGGACACCGCGCTACGCTCGAAGCGCTCGCCACGATCTCGCGCGACCTCGGCGAGACGCAGGCCGCGCTCCACCACGCAGAGCGGCTGGTAGCCACCTTCGGCGTCCGCTACGAGGGCCTCTTGCGCGAGATCGAGGAAGGTGGCTAGCGGCGACTGTCACAAGCGCCACCGGAGTGCGACCGACGTGGTCCACTCCTTCCCAAGCTCCCCACCGAACATCGCCCATTTCAACCCGGCCCGCAGCTGTCCGCGTGGTTGCACCCTCCAGCCAGCGGGTCGCGCCGCCACGAAAACGTCCTGGCAGGCAGACCGCAGGCCTGCGCGACTTTGAAACGGGCGATGTTCCGTTGCGGCCGAAGCCCACGCCGCCGAATCATTGCAGGCAATGTTGCAGCCACTTCTCCCGGGAGATGCGGCCACGCCAGCCTGAGAGCCGCCCGCGTGCGCCAGACGCAGAGGGCGGGCGGCGCTCAGGACCGCAGAGGCGCTCAACGGCTGCAGCCGCATTTCGCGGCGTGCTTCAAAACGTCCTCGGCCCGCCCTCCGCGGGATCGAAGTCGGGCAGGTCTCCGCGCCCGTCCCGGGGTCCGGCCCAGCGGGACCGCGCGTCCGGCGTCGTCGGCTCCGTGTCCAGGCCCTGCAGTTCCGCCGCGACCGCGCTGTCCTGGAACTGCAGTTCGTGCAGCGTGTAGTAGATGCCGCGCCGGGCGATCAGCTCCTCGTGGGTGCCGTGTTCCCGCACCTGGCCCCGGTGGAGCACGAGCACGCGGTCGCACTCCTGGATGGTCTGCAGCCGGTGCGCGATGACGATGGACGTGCGTCCCTCGGTGATGCGGTGCAGGGCTTCCTGGATGGCGAGTTCCGACCCCGTGTCGATGCTCGAGGTCGCCTCGTCCAGCACCAGGATCTCCGGGTCCGCCGCGAGCACGCGGGCGAAGGCGAGAAGCTGCTGCTGGCCCTGGGAGAGGTTGTGGCCGCGTTCCGCGAGTTCCGTGTCGTAGCCGTCCGCGAGCTGGCGGATGAACGGATCCGCGTTCGCCGCGCGGGCGGCCCACTGTGCGCGCTCCCGGGTGATCGCGGGATTGCTGAGGGCGATGTTGTCGAGGACCGTTCCCGAGAACACGTGGAAGTCCTGCAGCACGACGCCGATGCGCTGGCGCAGGTCGTGTGTGGCGATGGCGTTCACGTCGGTGCCGTCGAGGAAGATCATGCCGTCGGCGAAGTCGTAGAAGCGGGCCAGGAGCCGGATCACCGTGCTCTTCCCCGACCCGGTGGGCCCCACGATGGCCAGCTTCTCGCCGGGCGCGATCTGGAACGAGACGTCCTTCAGGACATCCTCGCCGCCCGGGTAGGCGAAGCGCACGTTGCGAAACTCGATCTCGCCACGCAGCCGTTCGGGCAACCGCACCGGCGCGGGCGGTTCGTGGATCCGCTCGTCCCAGTCGAGGGCCTGGAAGATGCGCTCGCCCGACGCCATGGAGCGGAACAGCGTGTTGAACTGCTGCCCCACCGCGACGACCGGGTTGATCATCATGTTGATGTACTGGTTGAAGAGGATGATCGAGCCGAGGGAGATCTCCTCGCGCACCACCTCTCCGCCGCCGTACCAGATGACCACGGCGACCGCGATGCTCGCGAGGCTCGTGTTGAAGGTCTCGAAGACGACCTCGTGGTCGATGGCGCGGAACTCCTGGCGCCGGTTCTCCTGGTTTCGGCGGCGATACTCCTCGGCGTTGCGCGCTTCCCGGCCCGAGAGCTGGACGACCTCGATGCCCATCAGGTCTTCCTGCATGTACTGGTTCAGCCCCGACACGGAGTCGCGCACCAGGCGGAAGATCTCCCGCATCGCCATGCGGAAGACGTACGTCGCCGCCGCGGCCGCCGGGATCACGAGCAGCAGCAGCCCCGTCACCTCCGTGCTGATGTGGAACATGAGGAAGAGCGCCAGGACGAAGGGCACGAACTCCCCGGCCAGCATCCCGAAGCCGAGCAGCAGCTCGAAGAGGTTCTCGACGTCGTTCGTGACCCGCGTCATCACCCGGCCGACGGCGACGCGGTCGTAGAAGGAGGCGGGCTTGCGCTCCAGCGCCGCGAACAGGTCGAGCCGCAGGTCCCGCAAGGCCTTGAGGGCGCTGCTCGCGAGGGTGAGGCGATGCGCGAACATGAGCACGGCCTGCGCGAGCACGAGCAGGATGAAGAGCAGTACCGCCGCCGTCAGCGGCTCGACCCCGAGGCTGGCCACGAGCCATTCCGTCGCGTCCACGAGGCCGTAGTCGGGGAGGTCCGCCGACGCGGCGTTCGGCAGCAGGATGGTGTCGACCACCACGCGCCCCTGGATGACCGGCAGCAGCACGCTCATGGCCGCCGCGCCCACCACCAGCGCGACGCTCGTGAACAGGGTGATCCGGTACGGCTTCATCCACCCGAGCAGCCGCGCGAACAGGCGCAGGTTCAGGGCCTGGTGGGTGAGTTCCGCGTCGAACGCGGAATAGTCGCGGGTCGCTTCGCTCATGCGTCGCCCCCCGCTGCCGAGGCCAGCACCGGCGCATCCGCCTCGAGGTCGTGGAGCAGGCGGCTCTTGCGCGCCCGGTCCTGGTCCTGGTTGCTCTGCACCGCTTCGAGGTCCGCGTAGTAGCCGCCTCGAGCCAGGAGTTCGGCATGTGTCCCCGACTCCAGCACGTGGCCGTTGTCGATGACGTAGATGCGGTCGGCGTGTCGCGCGGTGGACACCCTGTGGGAGACGAGCAGCGTCGTCCGCCCGCCGCGCAGCCCTTGCAGGTGCCGCAGGATCCGCTCTTCGGTCTCGGTGTCGACGCTCGAGAAACAGTCGTCGAGGAGGAGCACCGGCGCGTTCCGGATCAGGCCCCGGGCCAGCGTCGCCCGCTGCTTCTGGCCGCCCGACAGCGTGACGCCCCGCTCGCCCACCAGCGTGTCGAGACCGTCCGCCAGTTCCCGCAGCGTGTCGCCGAGGCCCGCCGCTTCCGCCGCCCCGACGATAAGGTCGTCGGGCCGCCCCGGCGTGTCGTAGGTCAGGTTCTCCCGCAGCGTCGTCGAGAACAGGAACGGGTCCTGGGGCACCAGCGTGATTGCCTCGCGCAGCCGGGCCAGGGGCAGGTCGCAGATGTCCTGGCCGTCGAGGAACACCATGCCCCGGGGCGTGTCGAGGAGCCGCACGGCGGCCTTCAGGAGCGTGGACTTGCCGGACCCGACCCGACCGAGCAACGCGACCGTCTCGCCCGCTGCGACGGTGAGGTCGATGCCGTCGATCGCCGGCCGCGCGGCTCCGGGGTGTCCGTAACGGAGGCCGGTGAACGAGAGTTCGCCCCGGACTTCCGACTCGACCGCGCCCGTCGCCGCGTCCGTGACCTCGCGCGGCGTGTCGAGCACCTCGAAGATGCGCTGCGTCCCGGCGGCCGCCGCGGTGAACAGCGACAGCGACCAGCCGATCGCGGTGATGGAGCCGGAGACCATCAGGAGGTACGCCGAGAAGGCGGTGAACTCGCCCACGGACAGGGAACCAGCCAGCACCAGCGAGCCGCCGTGGAACAGGATGATGATCGGCGAGATGGGGATCAGCACGGCCATGGCGAGGTTCATGAACCCCTGGTAGCGCGTTGCGCGGTACACCTTCTGCGCATAGCGCGTGCCGACGCGGCGGAAGCGCGCGATCTCGTGCTCCTCCTGCGCCATCGCCTGGATGGTGCGGATGCCGTTCAGGTTCTCCTGCGTGAAGGAGGTGACGTCGGCCATCGCCTCCTGGCGGTCGCGGAAGTACGGGAACATGCCGCGCGCCATGAAGAACGCGGTCAGCGCGACGACCGGCAGCGGGAGCACGACCCACGCGGTCAGCTCCGGCGACATGTCGATCATGAAGTAGAGGCCCGCCGCGAGGGTGAACCCGAACAGCATGACCGTCACCCAGCCGAACGACACGACCATCCGCACCATGCCGATGTCGTTGACCGCGCGCGACATCAGGTCGCCGGTGCCGAACCGGTTGAAGAACCCGGGCCCCTGGTACTGGACCGCGTTGAAGAAGCGCTTGCGCAGGTCGTAGCAGATCGAGATGGAGATGCGCCGCAGCACGCGGCGCGACAGCACGTAGACGAGGAAGCGCGCGGCCACGATCCCGAGGATGGCGAGCGCGGGGACCGCCAGGTTCGGTTCGATCGCGTCGTCCGCGAGGCTGTCTATGGCGATCTTCAGGAACTGCGGCACGACGGCGTCGAGCAGACGCGTGACGAGCAGTCCCGCCAGCGCCGCGCCGAGCGGCCACGCGTACCGCCGCGCGTACGGGAAGAGACGCTTCAGGTGGCCGAGGTCCCGGGCCGACGCGCGTTCGCGCCGCGGGCCGGGAACGCGGAACTCGTTTCGCAAGGCAGGGCGCCGGTGTCCGGGAAGTCCCTCGATGTTACCCGACGCGCGGCATGCCGCCGGACCGGGGCGGTCACCAACCGGGTCTATAATCCGCCGCCATGCCGAACGGCGGTCCCACCTCCCACGTCTACTTCTCGCAACGCCTGCGCCTGCACTACGTGGACTGGGGCAACGACGACGCCCCGTCCATGCTGCTGGTACACGGCGGGCGCGACCACTGCCGGAACTGGGACTGGGTCGCCGAGGACCTCTCGCGCGACTACCACATCATCGCCCCCGACCTGCGCGGCCACGGCGACTCCCAGTGGATGATCGGCGGCGACTACAACACCGTCGACTACGTCTACGACATCGCCCAGCTCCTCCGCCAGACGAAGATGACCCCGGTGACCATCATCGGCCACTCCCTCGGAGGCTCCGTGTCGCTGGCCTATACCGGGGTGTATCCGGAGACCGTGACGAAGCTCGTCTCCATCGAGGGCATGGGCCCGCCGCCGAGCGTCACCGGCGGGGTGGAGGACCTGGCCATCCACGGACGCCTGAGCCATTGGGTGGACAACCTGCGCCAACTCTCGGGCCGCCTGCCGCGGCGCTACCCGACGCTCGAGGAAGCCTTCCAGCGCATGCAGACCGAGAACCCGCACCTCTCGGAGGCGCAGGCGCGGCACCTGACCATCCACGGCAGCAACCAGAACGAGGACGGCACCTACAGCTGGAAGTTCGACAACTACGTGCGCACCTTCCCGCCCATCGGCCTTTCGCCGGAGCAGAACCAGGCGCTCCACGGACGCATCTCCTGCCCGACGCTCCTCATCTACGGCGCCGAGTCGTGGGCGTCCGACCCGGCGGCGGATGGCCGGGCCGAGCCCTTCCAGGACGTACGCGTCGAGCGCATCGAGAACGCCGGGCACTGGGCCCACCACGACCAGCTCGACACCTTCCTCTCGATCGTTCGCGACTTCCTGGACAAGTGACCCGCGAAGACGCCGTCCGCCGGCTCCACGGCCGTCCGGAGCGCGGGGTGTTCGCGGTCTCCGGGGGCGGATCGCTGCTGCTCTCGGACCTCATGTCCGTTCCCGGCGCGTCCGGAACCGTGATCTATGGGGCGGTTCCCTATGCACACGCGGCCCTCGCGGCGTTCATTGGCGCGGAGCCGGAGTCCGCATGCAGCCCGGCCACCGCGCGCGACCTGGCGATGCGCTGCTTCCTGCAGGCCACGGAACTGGATCCCGGACCGGACCGGTTCGGTTTCGCGGTGACGGCGAGTCTGGCGACGAACCGACCCAAGAAGGGCGATCACCGCGCGCACCTGGCAATGCAGACATCGTCGCTCACCCGCACGTGGTCGCTGCACCTCGAGAAGGGCGCGCGCGGCCGGGCGGACGAAGAGCGCGTCGTCGCGGACGTGGCCCTCCACGCGCTGGCCGCGTCCTGCGAGGTCGAGAGCACGTCCCCCGAACTCCTGGACGCCGAGACCCTGGATGACGAAGTCGCTGCCGGTGACGCGGCATGGCAGGAACTGCTGGCCGGGACCCGGCAGGTGGTCGGCGATCCCGGGCCCCGCGCGGTCTTTCCCGGCGCGTTCCACCCCCTGCACGACGGCCACCGGCGCATGGCGCGGGTCGCGGCCGCACGGCTGGGCGTACCAATCACCTTCGAGATCTCCATACACAACGTCGACAAGCCGCCCCTCAACTTCCACGACCTGCGCGAACGCGCCGCGCAGTTCGACGCCGGTGCGCTCTGCCTGACCAACACGGCCACGTTCGTCGAGAAGGCGCGCACCTTCGGCGGCGTCACCTTTGTCGTAGGCGTCGACACGATGCGCCGCATCGCCGATCCGAAGTACTACCTCACCGGCGACGTCTCCGCAGCGCTCGACGAGATCGCGGGCCGGGGGTGCCGGTTTCTCGTTTTCGGCCGCAGCGACGACGACGGCTTCGTCACGCTGGACGATCTCGACCTGCCGCCCGGACTGCGCGGGCTGTGCGAGGGGGTGAGCGAGGCGGACTACCGGGTGGATCTCTCCTCGACGGAGATCCGGGCGCAAACGCGATCGAGGACAAGGAGCAGCACGCATGAGTGACGACAACGGGACGGTCACGACCGAGCGCGACGGGCACGTGATGGTGATGACCGTCGACCGCGTGAAGAAGCGGAACAGCTTCACGCCGGAGATGTTCGACCAGCTCTCCGATGCGCTCGGAGCACTCGACCGCGACCCGGACCTGTGGGTCGGGGTGCTGCAGTTCGCGGGCGACCACACCTCCGCGGGCCTCGACCTGCCGCGGTTCTTCGGGCCCGGGGCGGACACGCGCCGCGCACCCGACCCGGACGCCATCGACGTCTTCTCCATGAACCGCCGGTGCAGCAAGCCCGTGGTGGTGGCCGTCCAGGGGATCGTCCTGACCATCGCCATCGAGATGATGCTCGGCTTCGACATCGTGATCGCGGCGGACGACTGCCGCTTCCGGCAACTCGAGCCGAGGCGCGGCCTCGCCG
>VXNE01000243.1:5613-17113 GCA_009840715.1 Gammaproteobacteria bacterium | reverse complement strand
CTCGACTTCTCGATCACCCCCGTCACCGACCGCCCGGGCGCCGGGACTTTGCGCAGCGTCCCCCGAGTCGGTTCGTGACAGACGACGAAAACATCCGGCTGGGCGCCGTGCAGGAGGCCGAGGGACACGCCAGCGAACGAGGGATGGAAGAGCGAACCCTGTCCTTCCACGACATCCCAGTGGTCGTCCACGGCGGCCGGCGTCAGCACTTCCACCGCGCCGGACACGAAGTCTGTCGGGACGGCGTCGCCCGCCACGCCCTCCCCCGCGATCAGGATGCCGGTCTGGCCCGTCGCGCGGAAGTCCGCGTCGACGCCGCGCCGACGGAGCGCGCGCTCAAGGGCCAGCGCCGTGTACTTCTTGCCTACCGCGCAATCCGTCCCCACGGTCAGCAGGCGCTTGCCGGAGCGCGGACTTCCGGAACCGGTCGGAAAGTCGCGCCGCGGCACGCGCACGTCGATGAGGCGCCGCCCGTGCCGCCGGGCGGCATCCGCCAGGACATCGAAGCTCCCGAGCCGCGTGTGCAGGCCGCTCGCGACATCCATCCCGGCCTCGACCGCCTCGACGAGGGTCGGCACCCAGGCCTCCGGCAGGATCCCGCCCGGCCCCACCGTGCCGATCACGAACGTCCGCGCGCCGCGCTCGGCGGCTTCCGGGACCGTCATGTCCGGCAGGCCGTGATCCGCGCGGCAGCCGGGCAGCCGGAGTTGTCCCAGGCAGCGTTCCGGCCGCCAGTCGACGATGCCTTGCCCGGTTTTGGCGGCCAGCGCGTCCCGGGCGTCCCCCGCGAAGAGCAGGTACGGGGCCTCGATGCGCAACACGTCCCGCATGGGCCGGGTGGTCAGGTCAGGGCGGCGTAGCGCGCCTCGAGCGCCGCCTTCAGGTCTTCCGGGTAGGAAGGCAGGCTCGCGTCGAGTTTTGCCGCGAGTTCGGAAAGGTGCTCGTTGTCCTCGCGCCCGCCCCAGGTCTTCACGTAGCTGCCGTCCCGATAGCCGTGCGCCTGGCGGAACGAGTTGAGGACGTTCTTGCCGATGTAGGCGTCGTGCAGTTCGTCCAGGGACATCGGCACGATGTTCATGAGGTCGACGAAGGCGTCCACGTCGAACGCCCGGCGCCCGAGGGTCGAGAGCGCCAGCGCTTCCACGGCGGCGCGCAGGTCCCCGCCGCGTTCACCCGGGGAACCGCCCGCGCAAGGCGCGCTGCGGGCGCGCATGCGCTCGGCCAGCGCTTCGTCCACGGCACCGGCGCGCAGCAGGTCCGAGAGGCCGAAGTGCCAGATGTCGACCACTTCGAGGCGCACCTGCTCGAGGTTGGCGTCCTGCCGCTTCCACCACTTCCAGCCGAAGTGGTCGAGCAGTTCCGCGCACTCGATCCACACGGCCCGGTAGTACGCATAGCCCTGCGTGCGCCACTCTGGATGGACCTCGCGGTTATGGCGGTCCTGCAGGACCGCCATATTCTGGAGCTTCGCGGCGTAGTTGTTCATGCGGGCTGGTAGACTCTCACGCCTTTCAACCCGAGGGAAGGCACGCCATGGACCTGTCCTATGGCCCGCAGTACGACGCGTTTCGCGAGGAAGTCCGCGACTTCATCGGGAAGCACCGCGACCAGGCGCCGAAGGGCCAGGGCATCCGTTCCGAGGCCGTCAGGAACTGGCAGAAGCTGCTCATCCAGCACGGCTACGCGGCGCGCACCATCCCCGCGGAGTACGGCGGCCACGGCGGCGAGCCGGACATCCTGAAGGCGCGCATCATCGGCGAGGAGTTCGCCGCCGCCCAGGTGCCCGGCGGCCTCGGCAGCCAGGGCATCTCGATGCTGGTCCCGACCCTGCTCGAACTCGGCACCGAAGAGCAGAAGCGCCAGTTCATTCCGCCCACGCTCGCGGGCGAGATGGTCTGGTGCCAGGGCTACTCCGAGCCGAATGCCGGTTCGGACCTCGCGAGCCTGCGCACCTCCGCGGTGCTCGACGGCGACGAGTGGGTCATCAACGGCTCGAAGATCTGGACCTCGACGGCGCACCTGGCCGACTGGATCTTCTGCCTCGTCCGTACCGAGCCGGACGCGCCCAAGCACCAGGGCATCAGCTTCCTCCTGTTCCGCATGGACACCCCGGGCATCGAGATCCGGCCGCTGGTCGACATGACCATGGCCGGCAACTTCAAAGAGGTGTTCTTCACCGACGTGCGGGTCCCGAAAGAGCAGATCGTCGGCAGCCGCGGAGAAGGCTGGTACGTCGCCAACGCCATCCTCGGCCATGAACGGGACACGCTGGGCGACCCCAACGCCGCCCTGACGCGGCTCAACCGCCTGGTCGAACTGATGAAGACCGAGACCGTCGACGGCCAGCGCGCGATCGACAACCCCGCCTTCCGGGACCGGCTGATAAAGATCCAGGCGCGGGTGACCGCCATGCGGTTCAACGACCTCCGCGTGCTGAGCTCGCGCCTAAACGACGGCAGCACGGATACCGGGCTCGCCAGGATGATCACCAAGCTGCAGGCGACGGAGCTGCGGCACGACCTCGAGGGCCTCGGCATCGACGTCATGGGCGAGTTCGGGCTGATGTACGGCAAGGGCCCGCACCTGCGCGACCAGGGCAGCTGGCAGAACCACTACATGTACTTTCTCGGCCTCATCATCGGCGGCGGCACGTCGCAGATCCAGAAGAACATCATCAGCGAGCGCGGCCTCGGCATGCCGAGAGAGCCGAAGGCCGTCATCCCGGCGGAGCACTGAGCGATGGAATTCGGACTGTCGGAAGAACAGGGCCTCCTGCGCGAGAGCGTCGACCGCTTCCTCGACGACAACGCGGATCTCGACCGGGTGCGCAAGTTCGCCGACGACCCGGACGACCGCGGCGACGATATCTGGAGCGGCCTGGCGGAACTCGGGGTGCCGGCGATACTCGTGCCGGAGGCGTACGGCGGCATCGGGCTATCCGCCCTCGACGCGGCAGTGGTGGCGGAGTCCCTCGGCGCCCACGCGACGCCGGCGCCCTTTCTGTCGACGGCGGTGCTTGCCGTCGCGGCGCTGCGGCTGGCCGGCGACGAGGCGCAGCGGGGCGCGTACCTGCCCCGCATCGCCGACGGCAGCCTGCGTATCGGCGCCGCGATGTCCGAGTTGTCCGGGGCCCGCCAGGACGCCGGGGTGGAGGCCCGCGCGGACGGCACGCTCCACGGCACGGCGCTCTTCGTCCTCGACCCGGATGCCGACATCTTCCTGGTGGCGGACCGTACGCGCCGGTTCCACCTGGTGCGCGCGGACGCCGACGGCGTGGAAGGCACCCTGCTCCCCCAGGTCGACCGCACCCGGCGGATCGCCGAAGTCGCCTTCACCGGCGCGTCGGCGGAGGCGCTGCACGCAAGCGACCCCGAGCTGGCCCTGCAGGTCATCGACCTCGGGCGCGTCATCGTGGCGGCCGACACCCTCGGCGCCGGGCAGGAGATGCTCGACCAGGCGGTGGCCTACGCCAAGCAGCGCGAGCAGTTCAACCGCGTGATCGCCTCGTTCCAGGCCGTGAAGCACCTGTGCGCCGAGATGGCCGCGGAGATCGAGCCGAGTCGCGCGCTGGTCTGGTATGCCGCGCATGCCCTCGACGAGGTGCCGGACGAGGCACGCCTCATGGCCTGCCACGCCAAGGCGCACCTGGCGGAGGTCGGCCAGTTCGTGGGCAAGACCGCGACGATCGTGCACGGCGGGATGGGTTTCACCGACCTGCTCGGCCTGCACTACTGGTTCAAGCGCATGGGCTTCAACCGCCAGATCCTGGGGGGGCCGGAACGCGTGCGGGAGGAAGCGGCGCGCGTGCAGGGACTGGCGTAGGTCTCTACCGGCGGTGCGAAAGCCGTTGAAATTCGGGGGATCAGCACCCAAATTACCCCTGACCTGACTTTTCGGTGACGACGTTGAAAGAGTTGCCCGTCCTTCCGCTGCGCGACACGCTGGTCTTTCCGGAACTGTTCGTTTCCATCAAGGTCGGCCGGCACGCGTCGCTCGCGGCCCTGAAAACCGCCGTCGAATCGGACCGCCGCCTGATCACCGTGCTGCAACGGCAGCCCGAGACGGACGAACCGGACATCGACGACCTCCACGAGGTCGGCACGATCTGCCGCGTGACCCGCGTCGAGCAGGGCGACGCCGGCGCCGTCGTGGTCGTCCAGGGTGCCACCCGCGTGCGGCTCGGGCGGGTCGTGTCGAACGACGAGTACCTGGCCGTCGACTACGAGGAAATGCCCGCGCTGTCGATGGAGGTCGGCGAAGACGAACAGGCCCAGGTCGACGCCCTCCTCTCGGAAACCCTGGAGGTCGCGCGCCGCATTGCGAACCTGATCGACAGCGACAACGGCGACCAGCTCTTCGCCCAGTTCATGGGCTCGAACGACAACGCCGTCACCCAGATGTACCGGATCGCGAGCTTCGCCCAGCAGAGCATCGAACTCGAGGCGCAGCAAGAGATCCTGACGATCGAATCCACCCGCGAACTCCTCGAGACGATGTTCGCCAAGCTGTCGCACCAGGCGTCGGTCATGCAGTTGCGCCAGGAGATCGCCTCCCAGACTCGCGAGGACATCGACAAGCAGCAGCGCGAGCAGTTGCTGCGGCAGCAAAAGCGCGCCATCGAGCAGGCGCTCGGCGAGGAGGACGGCGACGAGGAACTCTCCGAGATCAAGGAGAACCTGCGCCAGGCGAACCTCCCGGAAGCCGCGCAGAAGGAAGTCGAGCGCGAACTCAAGCGGCTGGGCCGCATGTCGCCGAACGCCGCCGACTACCAGGTTGCGCGGAGCTACCTGGAACTCGTCGCGGAGCTGCCCTGGAACGTGGTTACGGAGGACACCCTCGACCTCGTGCACGCGCAGAAGGTGCTCGACGAGGACCACTACGGCCTCGAGGACGTGAAGGAGCGGATCCTCGAGTCCCTCGCCGTGCTGCAGCTCAACCCGGAAGCGAAGGCCTCTATCCTCTGCTTCGTTGGGCCCCCAGGTGTCGGCAAGACGTCGCTGGGGCAGTCCATCGCCCGGGCCATGAGCCGCAAGTTCGAGCGCATGAGCCTCGGCGGCCTGCACGACGAGGCGGAGTTGCGCGGCCACCGCCGCACGTACATCGGCGCCATGCCGGGCCGCATCCTGCAGGCCGTGCGCCGCGCCGGCGTGCGCAACCCCGTCCTCATGCTGGACGAGATCGACAAGCTTGGCCGGGATTTTCGGGGCGACCCGGCGGCCGCGCTGATGGAGATCCTCGACCCCGCGCAGAACAAGGAGTTCCGCGACAACTACCTGAACCTGGCCTTCGACCTGTCGAAGGTCCTGTTCATCACGACCGCCAACACGCTCGAGGGCATTCCGCGGCCCCTGCTGGACCGCATGGAGGTCCTCGAGCTGACGGGCTACAGCGAACTCGAGAAGACCGAGATCGCGCGGCGCTACCTCATCCCGCGGCAACAGGAGAACGCCGGGCTCGCGGAAGAGAAATTCCACTTCGACGACGAGGCACTGCGCAAGATCATCCGCCGGTACACCCGCGAGGCCGGTGTACGCGAACTCGAGCGCAGCCTGTCGCGCGTCGCCCGCAAGCGCGCGCGCCAACTGCTGCAGGAGGAAGCCCTCGGCGCGAGCATCGTGTCCGACGAACTGCGCGAGCTGCTCGGCCCCGAGAAATTCAAGTCGGACAAGGGCCGGGAGAACCTGAGTGCCGGCGTCGCGCCGGGGCTCGCGTGGACCGAGGCCGGCGGGGACGTCCTCTACGTCGAGGCGACGCTCACCCACAAGGACGAGAAGGTGACCATCACCGGGCACCTCGGCCAGGTCATGCAGGAGTCCGTCAAGGCGGCGCGTTCCTACATCTGGTCCGCGGCCGAGGACCTGCACATCGACCGCAAGTCGATCGAGGAGTGCGGCGTCCACGTGCACGTGCCGGCCGGGGCGGTCCCGAAGGACGGGCCCTCCGCCGGCATCACGATGGCGACCGCACTCGCCTCCGCGTACAGCAAGAAGCACGTCCGCGACGACATCGCGATGACCGGGGAACTGACCCTGACGGGGTTGGTCCTGCCGGTGGGCGGCGTGCGGGAGAAGATCCTGGCCGCCCATCGCACCGGCTTCCGGCACGTCATCCTGCCGCGCGAGAACGAGCCCGAGCTCGACAAGCTGCCGGAGCCGGTGCGCGACGAGATGGAAATCACCCTCGTCGACCGGCTCGAGGACGTCGTGCGGGTGGCGATCCCGGACCTGTAGGGGACGGGCTCGTCCCGTCCCGTCTCGAAGCCATGCAGGCCAACGACGGGCTCGTCCCGTCCCGTACCCGATCCGTGCAGGCCCTCGAGACGGCGACCGTAGGGGACGGGCTTGTCCCGTCCCGTACCGAGTTCATGCACGAGGCGAAGACGGGCGGCCACAAGGGCCGCCCCTACATACGGTTCGCCGTCCTCGCCGCCGTCGTCCTGGTGGCGTGGATCCCGACACCGGCCGGGCTGGAACCGGTCGGCCAGTCCCTCGGCCCGGCCCACGCCCAGGAGGAAACACCGACCGAGATACTGCGTTGGCTGTCGCGCGTACGCTGGTGGCGCCAGCCGCCGGGTGGGCCGACCGACGTCGCGGTGGACGCCGTTCCCGCCGGCAGCCTGACCGTCACCTGGCAGGCTCCGGAGAGCCTCGCGTTCGACATCCTCCATTACGACGTGCAGTACCGCGTGCAGGGCAGCGGCGACTTTCTCACCCGCACGGGCGATGGCCCGGCCACGCAGGTCGTCCTCGACGGTCTTGCCGAAACCACGACTTACGAGGTCAGGGTCCGCGCCGTGACGGAACTGGGCTTCGGCGACTGGTCAGCGACCGCGACGGGCACGACCGTGCGGGTGACGGTCCGCTTCGAGGAAGGCGAGAGCGCCACGCGGCAGATCGTGGAGAACACGTCGGGCAACGAGGCCATCGGAGCGCCCCTCACCGCGACCGGCCGGGGGGCGTTGCGCTACGCCCTGGAGGGACCGGACGCCGCCGCCTTCGGCATCGACGCGGATTCCGGCCAGCTACGCACCCGCGAAGGAGTCCTCTACGACCACGAGGCGACTTCGCGGTACGCGTTCACGGTCACCGCATCCGACGCGATGGGCGGCATGGCCAGCATTGCCGTAACCGTCACGGTTACAGATGTCGACGAGCCCCCCGGCGTGCCGGACGCCCCGCGGACCGAAGTCGCGAGCCCCACACGAATGACGCTGCGCTGGGAGGCCCCGGAGAACACCGGGCCCGCGATCGGGGACTACGACCTCGAGTACCGGGCCGCGGGACAGGCCTTCGTGAACGCCGGGCACCAGGGACCCGGGACGACAGCCGAAATCAGGGAACTCAGCCGTGACACCCGCTACACCTTCCGGGTCCGGGCCAGGAACGCGGAAGGGATCGGTCCGTGGTCGCCGCAAGGCGCCGGGCGCACCACCCGCCAGGGCACGGAAGGCGGAAGTACGACGCCGGACGACGAGTTGCCCGGCGTATCGCCGGCGTCGCTGCCGGCCGACGCCACGGCCACCGCCAACGGCCGAGTGGAGACGTTCCGCGTGCAAGGTGCGTTCCGGGACCCGCAAGGAGACATCCTGTACTTCGAAGCCTCCTCCGCGCATCCGTCCGTGGCCAGCGCATCGTTCGACGGCGCGGTCGTGGCGGTGCGTCCCCGGGCGGTCGGCCGGGCCAGCATCGCCGTGATCGCATCGGACGCCGACGACGACGCTGTCGTCGGAACGTTCGACATCGATGTGCGTGCGCCGGACGTCCCCGATCCCACCGTCAGCGTAGACGCAGCCGGCGACAACCTGACCCTGGTTTTCACAGAATCGTTCCTCGCCGACGAGCGGCGCGCCTACCATGTCGCGCTGCGCCAAAAGGCCCCCAGAGGCGCTTGGGCCACGGCATGCTTCAGCGCGCACAATCGCCACGCCACGGCCGGCCGCTTGCGAGTATCCGCCGAGATCGGGGTCGGCGGCTTTCTCGAGTCCGGCAACCTCTACGAGGTCACATACCGCCGCGTGGGGCGTTCCTGCGCCGCTGCGGAACGCACCGGCATCTGGTCGCGCGTGGCGGAGGTCACCGCTCCGGGACGGCCGGAGTTCGACCTGGACCTCGTGTTCGTGGACTCGCCCCCGTCCACGCACCGGGCCGGCATTGAAGCCGCCGCGGACAAATGGCGGGAGATCCTCCGCGCGAGCCTTCCGGACGTCGACTTCGCGCGCCAGCCCATCGCGGCGGACACCTGCGTGGAGGGGCAGGGCCGGGTCACGGACACCGTCGACGACCTTCGCGTCTACGTGCGCCTGGCGCCCATCGACGGCGTCGGTGGCACGCTTGCGACGGCGGGGACCTGTGTCTTCAGGTTTGCCTCCGGGCTGCCCATCCTGTCGTCGATCACCTTCGACACCGACGACCTGGACGAGCTGTCGGTCGCGCAGAACGAGCGCGTTGCCATGCACGAACTGGCACACACCCTTGGCTTCGGCACGCTCTGGTACCGCCACAGCCTGGTCCGGTACCCGTCCAGGGACGCGGCCGGCGATCCCGTCGACGAAGACCGCGACACCCACTTCACCGGCGCCCTCGCGCTGGCCGCGTTCGACGCGGCCGGCGGGACGGAATACCCCGGACGTTCCGTCCCGGTGGAGAACGCGGGCGGCCCCGGCAGCCGGGACGGGCACTGGCGGGAGTCGGTGTTCGGCGCGGAACTGATGAGCCCAAGGGTCAGGCGTGGCCAGATCGAGCCCTTGAGCGCCGTCACCCTCCAGGCGCTCGCCGACATGGCGTATCGCGTCGACGCCTCACGCGCCGAGCCGTACAGTTTGCCGGCACTCGCTCCGGTCCTCGCACCCCCGACCGGCGAGGCCGACGCCCCCGCCCCTGGGAACTGCGTCGTTTTGCCGGGGGGCACGGCGGTCGACGACGGTCGTCCCCTCATCGTGCTCCCGGACCGCGTGACCGTGCGCCCGCTCCCCCCGCGGTGACCAACGCTTGAACGCGCTCCCAAAGATGCCTACTGTCACGGCATGATCCGCCGATATCTCGCAGCCGTTCTGGCGGGAGCCGGAGGCTTGGCCCTTTCCGCGATCATTTTCGTCACGGCTCCGGAACTCGAGGTCCAGCCTCCAGCTCCCGACATTCCCGCCGTCCGCACGCTGGAGGCGAACCCGCGGCCCGTACGGATGACCGTGGCGGCGCACGGCGCCGTCCTCCCGAAGACCGAGAGCAACCTCGTCTCGGAGGTCGCCGGCCGCGTCGTCTCGGTCGCCGACTCGATGGTTTCCGGCGGTTTCTTCGAGAAGGGCGATGTCCTCGTGGAAATCGAGCGCGTCGACTACGAGGTCGCACTCGAAAGAGCCCGTGCCCAGGTGGCGTCGGCGGAGAGCGAACTCAAGAACGCCGAGAAGGCGTACAACCGCGCCGAAGAGTTGCGCGAGACCCAGTCGATCAGCGAGTCGCTCCACGACAACGCGTTGAATCGACTCACGATCGCCCGCGCCGCGCTGCGCGAGGCCACCGCCCGGCTCGCGCGGGCCGAGCGGGACCTGGAACGTACGCGCATGACGGCTCCCTACGACGGTCGGGTACGCTCGGAGCGTGTCGACGCGGGCCAGTTCATCAACCGCGGCGAGTCGATCGCGACGCTGTACTCCGTCGACTTCGCCGAAGTCCGGCTCCCGGTGCGCGACGAGGACATGGCCTTCCTGCCCCTGTCGCTGGCGCGCACCGGCACCGGGACGTCCCAACAGCCAAAGGTCATCCTGCGAGCACGTTTCGCGGGAGCGGAGCATGCCTGGGAGGCGCGCATCGTCCGGACGGAGGGCGAACTGGACGCGCACACGCGCATGGTCAACCTCATCGCGCAGGTTCCACGGCCGTACGACCCGGTAGGCGACCTGCCGCCGCTCACGGTGGGCCTGTTCGTGGAGGCGGAAATCCACGGCGAGACTCTCGACGAGGTCCTCGTCCTGCCGCGTTCGGCGCTGCAGCGCGACAACCGCCTGTACGTGGTCCGGCCGGACAACCGGTTGTCCTTCCGCGACGTCGAGATCCTGCGTACGACCGGCGACCTGCACTACGTGCGGGGACCCGTGGAACCCGGAGAGACGATCTGCCTCTCGGCCCTCGACAACGTGAGCGAAGGGCAGCGGGTCCGGCCGCTGGACCCCGCCCCGGTGCCCGCGGGATGACCCGCGCGCGCCAGGGGGCACCGCCAGCCCCATGAAAGGCATGATCGCTTGGTTCGCCACGAACCACGTGGCGGCCAACCTGGTGATGGGTTTCGCGGTTTTCGCGGGTCTGGCATCCCTCGGGCGCATACCCATCAAGCCGTACCCCGACTTCGATGTCCCCCTGATCGTCGTGACCGTGCCTTACCTCGGCGCGGCCCCCGAGGAAGTGGAGACGGGCGTCTGCGCGCGCATCGAGGAGCGGCTGGCCGGCATCACCGGAATCAAGGAGATCCGATCCCTCTCGGTCGAAGGGCAGTGCACCGTCCATGTCGAGATGGTCCTGGACGCGGACCGGCAGCCGACACTCGGCGAAGTCGCGACCCAGATCAACGCCATCGACACCTTCCCCGAGGAGACCGAGCGCCCCATCATCGCGCTGGCCGAGAGCAACAACGTGGTCCTCGAGGTGGCGATCACCGGCCCGACCGACGAGCGGACGCTCAAGGAACTCGGTCAGCGGGTCCGCGACGACATCCTCGCCCTCCCGGCCGTCACGCATGCCACGCTGATCAACGTCCGGCCGTACGAGATCTCCGTCGAGGTTTCCGAGGCCTCCCTGTCCCGCAACAACCTGACGTTCGACGACGTCGCGCGCGCCGTGCGGGAGCGGTCCCTCGACCTCCCCGGAGGCTCCATCAAGACCGAGCAGGGCGAGATCCTCCTGCGCACCGCGGGACAGGCCTACTGGGGGCACGAGCTCGAGAACCTCATCGTGACCACTCGCGCAGACGGAACGCGGGTGTTCGTACGCGATGTCGCCCGGGTCGTCGACGGCTTCGAGGACACCGGGCAGGCCCTCCGGTTCGACGGCAAGCCGGCGGCACTCGTCCAGGTATCCCGGGTGGGCGACCAGGACGTGCAGGAGGTCAGCGCAACGGTCCGCGACTACGTGGCGCGCGCGTCCGGGCGATACCCCGAAGGCGTGGAGCTGACCGTCTGGCGGGACGACTCCGTTGTCCTGACGTTCCGGATGCGCGCACTGCTCGACAGCGGCGTCCAGGGTCTCCTGCTCGTGCTGATCCTGCTAGCCCTGTTCCTCCGGCCGCACCTCGCGATCTGGGTGGCCGGCGGCATCCCGATCGCGTTCCTCGGCGCGATTTTCCTCCTCTACTGTCTCGGCCTGTCCATCAACTCCCTGTCGGTGATGGGCTTCATCCTCGCGATCGGCATGCTCGTCGATGACGCCGTGGTCGTCGGCGAGGCCGCCTACGTGGAGCAGCGGCGCGGCGCGGGCCAGCTCGCCGGGGCCATCGCCGGCGCTCAGCACGTGCT
>VXNE01000243.1:2366-5603 GCA_009840715.1 Gammaproteobacteria bacterium | reverse complement strand
GGGGTGGCCGCCTAGGTGGCCGCGGGGCGGGGCGGGGGCCAGCCCGCGGGGGCACGGGCGGGGACGCAGACGTTGACCGTGCCGGTGACCTTCGGCGTCATCACGACCGCGGTCGCGTTCCTGCCCCTGCTGTTCGGCACTGGCACCCTCGGAGAGGCATACGGTGTCATGGCGGCCACCGTCATCTGTTGTCTGGCCTTCTCGCTCATCGAGTGCCAGACGGTGCTGCCAGCCCACCTCGGCCATGGCAGCGGCCGTCTACCCCTCGGCGACTTCGGGCTGACGTTCCTCGCCGTGGTCGTGGTCGCGGCCCTCGCCGTCGCCCCCGATGCGCGCTCCGGCGCCGCGCTGGCGGCGGCAGGCGCGGGCGCCGTGCTGGCCGCACACTATTCGGGAGCGCTCAGCCGGCTCGGCTCCGCCTTCGCCCGCGTGCAGGTCCTGTTCGAGTCGGGTCTCACGTGGATCATCGAGCACCCGTTCCGCCGGCTCGCAAACCTCGCCTTCCGCGAACGCGTCGTGACGGTGCTCATCGCGGCCGGCGCGATCGCATCCGCCGCGAGCCTGATGGTGGCCGGCCACCTGCCATTCTCGTTGCGCACGCCCAGCATAGGCGACAGCGTCACGGCACGGCTGACGATGCCCATGGGCACCAGCGCGAAGGCCATGGACGGCGCGGTGGGCACGCTGGCGGACTCCGCGCGCGTGCTCCAGCGCGAACTCGCGGAGGAGCTCGGCGAGCCGGTGGTGCTCCACATCCTCGAAGGCATCGGCGGTCACTTCGCCGCCGGCTCGCGTGTCGGGTTCGTGGTGAACGACACCGGGCCGCATCTCGGCGAGGTCACCGTGCAGCTCACGCCGAGCGAACAGCGCGCCCTCCCCACGGGCGCCGTCGCCGCAAGGTGGCGAAGTGCCGTCGGCCCCATCGCGGACGCGGTCGAACTCAGCTTCGTGACGGCCAGGGTAGCGAGCCAGCTCGACATCCGTATCTCGGGCAACGACTGGGACGACCTGCGCGCCGTGGCGGCGGCGATCCGTGCGGAGCTCGGCGAGTTCCCGGGGGTCTACGACATCGCCGACTCGCTCAACACGGGCAAGACGGAACTGAAGCTGTCGGTAACCCCCGCCGGCGAAGCCCTCGGCATCTCCCTCTCGGACCTCGGACGCCAGGTCCGCCAGGCTTTCTACGGCGAGGAAGCGCAACGGGTGCAGCGCGGCCCGGAAGACATCCGCATCATGGTGCGCTACACGGAACAGGAGCGCCGTTCGCTGGAGTCCCTGTACGCGTTGCGCGTACGCACGCCCGCCGGGGGCGAGGTGCCATTCGCGACGGTGGCCGAGGTGGAGACCGGCCGCGGCATCTCCACCATCGAACGCACCGACGGCATCCGCTACGCGTGGGTGGTCGCGGAGATCGACCGCACCGTGACGTCCGCCGCCGCCGTGCTTGCCGAACTGGACGCCGGGTTCCTGCAGCGCGCCGTGGCGCCCTATCCAGGCGTGTCCTACCGGTTCAGGAGCGCCCAGGAGCAGACGGAACTCGCCGCCACGCTCGGGCCGCTGTTCCTGTTCGTCCTGCTCGGGATCTACGCTTTGCTCGCGACGCCGCTGCGCTCCTACAGCCAACCGCTCATCATCATGTCGGTCCTGCCGTTCGCGCTGGTAGGCGCCGTGTGGGGACACGTGCTGCTCAAACCCTTCGGGCTCGTCCGCGGCCTCTCGGCGGCGTCCCTGTTCGGCTTCGTCGCCGCGGCGGGCGTCGTCGTCAACGCGACCCTCGTGCTGATTCACGGCGTGAACCGTTTTCGGGCCGGCGGCGACACGATGCTCGAAGCGCTGGTCAACGCGGCGCTCTCGCGCTTCCGCCCCATCCTGATCACGACGGTGACCACGTTCGCCGGCCTCACGCCGCTCATGCTCAACGACAGCCCCGCGGCGCAGATACTGGTGCCGATGGCGATCTCGCTGGCTTTCGGCATCCTGGTGTCGTCGGTCGCGGCGCTGCTGGTGGTGCCGGCGTTCTGGCTGGTGCTCCACGACATCGGCAGCCGCACGCGCCGGGTGACGGATCTCGTCGGAGACATGCTTGGAGGGGCCGCGCGCCTCTCGACGTGGATGACGCGCTATCCCTACGTACAGGAGAGCCTGCGCGCACAGGAATTCACCGACCTGCAACTGCCGGCGGATCTCGGCCTCGACCCGGAGGAGGAGCGGGTTGCCCGCCGCGGCCTGGTGCGCGTCTACTACCAACGGGAGTTCGATGCCGCTGAAATGCGCGCCCAGTTCGGCGCCGTGGCCGCCCGCGCTCCCACGAGCGACGATCTCGTGGGCGAGGCCAGGACCTGGGCGGAACAGCGCACGTTCCAGCTCGGCGCACACATGGCGCGCGGCGCGATGCCGGCGGTCGACGCGTCGCGTCCCCTGACGGACATCGTCTTCACGTGCATCGAGGCACTGGTCCACACCGCGAGGCGGGAGTTCGCGGCCGACCATGGGGACATGCCCAACGGACGGGTGGCGTTGGCCGCCCTCGGCGCCGCGGGCCGGCGCGAACTCGCCGCCGGGGCGCCGCTCCCACTGCTGTTCGTGTACGACCACGACCCCGTCGCGCCCGGCGCGACCAGCCTGTCCCCCGAGGACTGGCACGAGCAGTTGGTGCGCCGGCTCATGCTGCTCGTCCACAACCTCTCCCCGGAGGATCTCCTGTACGAAGCCACTCCGGCATACGCGCTTGGCGACGGGCAGGGCCGGAGCGCATGCTCCCTTGCGGGGCTCACGCGGCACTTCACCGACGGGGGTCCGCCGGCGGGCCGCAGGATGCGCGCCCACGCCCGCGGGGTCGCCGCGGGCGGCGGGCTCGCACGCGGCGTCGAATCCCTCAGGCAGTGGGTCCGCGCGGGAGGCGAGGACGGGGGGCCCGTCGCCCTGGACATCGCGGGGATCCGGCAACGGAGGCGGGGACGGGACGATCCCTGGCGCGTCACGGACCTGCCCGGCGGACTCGTTGACGTCGAACTCGCCGCGGAGTTCCTGCAGCTCGCCGGAGCGTCTCCTGAGGCGGGGATCGCCGCCCTGGCCGAGACGTTCAGGACCGCCGGCGAACGCGACCTGCTCGACACCGACACCGCCCGCGACCTCGCCGACGCCGCCGTCCTCTGGCAGAACCTCGACGGGTTCTTCCGGATGACCTGCGCCGGCGCCTTCGACCCTGAATCGGCCACTGCGGAGCAGCGGGTCATC
>VXNE01000243.1:0-2356 GCA_009840715.1 Gammaproteobacteria bacterium | reverse complement strand
GGGGGGGTGGAGGGGTTCCACTGGGTGCCCAACCGCATCCACGCGACCGCCCGGCAGAACGCGGAGCACGTGGAAGCGCTCTTCTCGCGTTGGGCGTGACAGGGCGGTCGGCCGACTCGTGCATGCAACGGGAAGCGGCGTAATTTCTGGTGGCGCTCGCCGTCGGTTCGTCCTATCGTTCGCATGGTGAACCGGGGGTGACGCCGCGACGGCGGTCGCACTCCGCACTGCCAATGGAGAGCAACACATGAAGTACCTGAAAGCAGGGCTCGCCGGACTGTTTGTCTGCGCGCTGCCCCAGGCGGCGCTCGGCGAGGACGACGGCGCCAACGTGGTCGAAGAAGTCATCGTCACCGCGACCAAGCGCGAAGAGTCCATCCAGGACGTGCCCGTCGCCGTCTCCGCCTTTACCGGGGAGGACCTCACGGCGCGCGGCGTGGAGGACCTCTACGGACTCGCCGAGGTGGCCCCTTCCATCGCCGT
This sequence comes from Gammaproteobacteria bacterium, assembly GCA_009840715.1. Lineage (GTDB taxonomy): Bacteria > Pseudomonadota > Gammaproteobacteria > Pseudomonadales > Azotimanducaceae > VXNE01. Next base: position 1,873 of record VXNE01000243.1, on the reverse strand, counting down.
CTACGGCTCCAACAGCACGTCGAACGGCGGCACGCTCAGGATTCGCGGCGTCGGCACGACCGGCAACAACCCCGGCCTCGAGGCCGCCGTCGGGACGTTCATCGACGGCATCTACCGGTCGCGGGCGGGCCTCGCCTTCAACGACCTGATGGACATCGACCGGGTCGAGATCCTGCGCGGTCCCCAGGGCACGCTGTTCGGCAAGAACACCGTCGCCGGGGCGGTGAACATCATCACGCGCAAGCCGGCCTTCGAGAACACGCTCGACCTGACGCTGGGCGCCGGCGACCTCGACTCCGGAGAGATCGGCGTCGTCGGCAACGGCGTGCTCGTGGAGGACGTGCTCGCCGCCCGGGTCAGCTACGGCTACCGCAAGCGCGACGGCTTCTACGAGAACATCGACACCCGCGAGGCCTACGACGACCGCAACCGGCACAACGTCCGCCTGCAGCTCCTGTGGACGCCGAGCGACGAGGTCGAGGTGCGCATCATCGGCGACCGCACGGAACGGGACGAGACGTGCTGCCCCGCAGCGTTCTGGATTCCCGGACCCACCAGCCCCGTGGTCGCGGCCCTCGGCGGCAACATCGACCCCTTCGAGGTCGACCAGAGCGTCCAGGTGGGCGTGAACTACGAGCCCTACGAAGAGGTCCGCGACCAGGGTCTCTCCGTGGACGTGCTGTGGGAGGCGGACAACGGCATGTCGTTCCGTTCCATCACCGCGCGGCGCGACTACGAGGTCGCCCGCGGCCAGGACATCGACTTCACGAGCGCCGACATCCTCCACCCCCAGGACACCGACGAGTCCTTCGAGAACATCTCCCAGGAGTTCCAGCTCTACGGCGAGACGGACGACGTCTCCTGGCTGGTGGGCGCGTACATGTACACGGAGGATCTCGAGTCGGACGAGTACATCGTGTTCTCCAACGACGGAGGCACCTATCTCGCCACGCTTTTCGGCGCACCCCCTCTCGCCGCGGTCGTCATGGGCGACCCGTCCGGCCGGGGCGTCCCCGGCCAGGGCTACGACGCCGTCTTCTTCTCCGAGACGGAGGGGTGGTCCGCGTTCACGCACAACACCTGGCACGCCACCGAGCGCTTCGACGTGACCCTGGGCCTGCGCTACTCCTCGGAGGAGAAGGACGCGGGCGCCATCATCAACGGCGCGCCCTTCGGGCAGTCCGTCGACGACCCGTTCTGCGGGATCGTCCCCATCGCTTCGCTCTGCGACAACCTGAGCTACAACAACAAGGAGGAAGAGAGCGAGGTCACCGGCACGCTGAAGGCCGCCCTGGCGATCACTGACGACATCAACGTGTACGCGAGCTACGGCCGCGGCTACAAGGCCGGTGGCTTTAACCTCGACCAGGAGGCGGTCGGCTTCCGGGACGCGGACGGAAACCCCGTCGACCAGAGCCGTTTCGATCCGGAGACGTCGGACTCCTTCGAGCTGGGCGTGAAAGCCCAGGGCCTGGACGGCCGGCTGACGGTCAACAGCGCCCTCTTCCACACCAAGTTCGACCAGTTCCAGCTCAACACCTTCACCGGTCTCGGCTTCACGGTCGGCGACGTGAAGGAGGTCACCGCCCAGGGCGTCGAAGTGGAATCCCCGCTGGCGCTCGGGGGCGGCGTGTTCCTGACCGGCGGCTTCACCTACGCCGACGCGCGTTACGGCGACAACCTGATCGAGGCCAACGCCCACCTCGAGGGCAACCGGGTGACGCAGTCGCCGCTCTGGCAGAGCACGGCGTCTGTCTTCGTCGCCCGCGAGATGCCGAACCCCGACTGGCGCGTCCTGAGGAACGCGACCTGGTCGGCGATCCGCGGGGCGAACACAGGCGCCGGCCTCGCCCCGGCGATGGGCCGGGCGGCG
>VXNE01000176.1:6111-17244 GCA_009840715.1 Gammaproteobacteria bacterium | reverse complement strand
CCGACCATGAGCGCGCCGATCAGCCCCGGACCGGCCGTGTATGCCACCGCGTCGAGATCCTCGACCCGGCGACCGCCCTCCCGTAGCGTCTCTCGAACCAGCGGCAGGATCTTGCGGATATGATCCCGCGAGGCGAGTTCCGGGACCACGCCGCCGTATTCGGCGTGCATCGCGACCTGGCTGTAGAGCGTCTGCGCCAGCAGACCCGCATCGCCGTCGTACAGGGCGACGCCGGTCTCGTCGCAGGATGTTTCGATGCCCAGTACCAGCATGATGTCTCGCGTTGGGCGGCCAGGCGGGCCGTCCCAGAGCCCGGCGCAGTGTACGGTCGCGTTCGCCGGCGAACAATGAGCCGCCACGGCTTGGCCCCGCCGCCTTTGCAAAGCGTTTCGCGCGGCGAGTAGAATTGCCGCCCCCCGACTGGAGGGCACGCATCCTTCCCATGCCGAGTGTGAAGATTCGGGAAAACGAGCCGTTCGACGTCGCGCTGCGGCGTTTCAAGCGCTCCTGCGAGAAAGCCGGCATCCTCTCGGAGGTGCGCCGACGCGAGTACTACGAGAAGCCGACCGCCGTACGCAAGCGCAAGGCTGCAGCGGCCGTCAAGCGCCACTTGAAGAAACTGCAGCGGGAAGCCCGGCGGTTCGAGAAGTCCTACTGAGTCAGACGTCCCCGCCGCGTACAGGCCGGCGGCGCCCCACCCGACACCAGACGATACGCCGCGCTCGACGCGGCGGTCGTAGCCGGCTGTCGCTCGACCCGCCAAAGGGGTAACCTGCCCCGCAATGGCAGGACGGATTCCGCAGTCCTTCATCAACGATCTCCTGCAGCGCGTGGACATCGTCGAGGTGATCGACGCGCGCGTGGGACTCAAGAAGGCCGGCCGCAACTACAAGGCCTGCTGCCCGTTCCACGAAGAGAAGACGCCCTCGTTCAACGTCAACCCCGACCGCGGCTTCTACAAGTGCTTCGGCTGCGGCGTGGCCGGGACTGCGATCACCTTCCTGATGGAGTACGAGCACCTCGAGTTCGTCGAGGCGATCGAGGCGCTGGCGCGCACCGTGGGCGTCGAGGTTCCGCGCGAGGCCGGACGGGCCGACCGCAAGCCGGACGAGGAACTCTACGTGCTGCTCCGGAAGACGGCCGGACTCTACCGCCGCGCCCTGGGCCAGCACCCGGAGTCCGGCCGCGCGCGGGACTACCTCAAGGGACGCGGCCTCACCGGTGAGATCGGCCGGGACTTCGGCATCGGCTACGCCCCGCCGGGCTGGGGGTTCATCCGCGAGGCGCTCGGGACGAACGACGCGGTCATGGGCAAGCTCACGGACGCCGGCGTGCTGGCCCGCAGCGAAGGCGGCAGGCCCTACGACCGCCTCCGGGACCGCGTCGTCTTCCCGATCCGCGACACCCGGGGACGCGTCGTCGGGTTCGGCGGCCGCGTCCTTCCCGGAGAGGGCGAGGACCAGGGGCCGAAGTACCTGAACTCCCCGGAGACCCCGGTGTTCCGCAAGGCCCGCGAGCTCTACGGCCTGTACGAGGCGCGGCGCACGCCCGGCAAACGCCTGGAACGCCTGATCGTCGTCGAGGGGTACATGGACGTCGTCGCGCTGGCCCAGCAGGGCATCGACAACGCCGTCGCCACCCTCGGCACGGCGGTGGGCAGGGATCATCTGGAGAAGCTCTTCCGCAACGTGCCGGAGGTCGTCTGCTGTTTCGACGGGGACACCGCGGGGCGCGAAGCCGCCTGGCGCGCGCTCGAGGTGGGGCTGGCCAGCCTGGACGAGGGACGCCGGCTGAAGTTCGTGTTCCTGCCCGAAGGGGAGGATCCCGACACGCTCGTGCGGAGCGCCGGGAAGGCCGCTTTCGAGAAGCTCGTGGCGGAGGCGGTCCCCGCCGGCGATTACCTGGTCGAGCGCCTTTCGGCGGGACTGGACCTCACGTCGCTGGACGACCGGGCCGTGTTCGGGGAGAGCGCACGCCCCCTGCTGGCGCGTATCCCCCCGGGTGTGCACCGGCAGGTGCTCATCGAGCGCATCGCGGGGCAGATCGGTGTCGCGCCGGGCACGCTGGATTCCTCCGACGCGCGTGCCCCGGAGCCGGTCGCCACTCGGTCCGCACGCCCGGCCGCACCCGGCGGGACCGGCGAGTCACGCCTTGGCGAACGCCTGCTTGGCGACCTGCTACGCACTCCCGTCCTGTTCCGGTCGCTGCCGGCGCCGCTCTCCGAGGCGCTGTTCGATGCGGGACGGGAGGACTCCCTGTTTCCCCAGGTCGCCCGGGAGGTATCCGGGGATCCGGACGTGGAGTCGGCGGTCCTGCTGGCGCGCTTCTCCCGGCATCCCGGATACGAGACGCTGTGCACGCTGGCCGCGACCCCGCCCGAGCTCTCCGCCGAGGACATCGCGAACGGCTTCCCGGAGGGCGTGCGGCATTACGTTCGCGCCCGCTCGGGAGCGGACCGCAGGAAGCTCCTCGACGGCTCCCGGGACCAACTCAGCCGATACTGGCGCGCGAAGCAGGAGAGCATGCGGTTCGAGCGTGGTCGGGAAGCGCAGCCGGCGGACGCCTCAGACCGGTGAAGGCACCGGTGAAGCGCCCCGGTCTTGAAAACCGCGATTCAGCACACATCTCCCGGAAGAATGGGTAAAATTAAGCGTTTGCGTGCGTAGCAGCGTCTACCGTGCGTGAGACGCACATCGCCGCCGGCATCGCGGGCCGCTCAACAGGGGCGGTCACCCGGGGCACCACCGAACTCACCAACACTCGAGGGGCCATGGCAACCGAGACCGAACACCAGCAATCCCGACTGAAGAAGCTGATCGCGAAAGGCAAGGAACAGGGTTTCCTGACCTACGCCGAGGTCAACGATCACCTGCCGGACGATATCTCCGATCCCGACCAGATCGAAGACATCATCCGCATGATCAACGACATGGGGATCACGGTGTACGAGACCGCGCCGGATCCCGACGAGTTGCTGAACGCCGAGGAGAACACGGCGGACGAACTCGCCGCGGAGGAGGCCGCTGCAGCGCTCGCCGCCGTCGAGACCGAAGCGGGACGAACCACTGATCCGGTGCGCATGTACATGCGCGAGATGGGCACGGTCGAGTTGCTGACGCGGGAAGGCGAGATCGCCATCGCCAAGCGCATCGAGGAAGGCATCCGCGACGTGCTCTCCGCCCTCGCCTGCTTCCCGGGCACGATCGACTACGTGCTCGAGCAGTACGCCGAGGCCAGCCGCGAAGGCAAGCTCTCCGACGTCCTGGTGGGCTACCTCGACCCCGCCGACGAGGTGCCAACGCCGGCCCAGGTGGTGGCCGGCGCGCCGCCGAAGAACGGCGACAAGACAGAGGAGAAGGCCGAGGACAAGGGACCGGACCCGGAGGAGGCGAAGCGGCGTTTCGGCGCGCTGAAGCGCGCGTACCAACAGGCGCGCAAGGCCACCGCGGAGCACGGTCGCGCGTCCCGGGAGGCGCAGGAACTGCTCGCCAGGACCGGGCAGGCCATGTCTCCGTTCAAGCTCGTCCCGCGTCATCACGAGGAAATCGTCGACATGCCGCGGGCGGCGCTCAAGCGCATCCGCAAGTACGAACGCGCCGTCATGGCCGTTTGTGTCGGCGAGGCGAAGATGCCCCGGGCCGCCTTCCTGAAGGAGTTCCTGCGCAGCGAGACGTCCATCGCCTGGGTGAACCGCCATGTCAAGGCGGGCCACGGCTACAGCGATGCGCTGAAGGCGCGCAAGGACGAGATCGTACGCGTGCAGAAGAAGCTGAAGGCGATCACCCAGGAGACGGGCCTCACGATCAGCGAGATCAAGGAGATCAACCGCCGCATGTCCCTCGGCGAAGCCAAGGCGCGGCGCGCGAAGAAGGACATGGTGGAGGCCAACCTGCGCCTCGTGATCTCCATTGCCAAGAAGTACACGAACCGCGGGCTGCAGTTCCTGGACCTGATCCAGGAGGGCAACATCGGCCTCATGAAGGCGGTGGACAAGTTCGAGTACCGCCGCGGGTACAAGTTCTCGACGTACGCGACGTGGTGGATCCGCCAGGCGATCACGCGCTCGATCGCCGACCAGGCGCGCACGATCCGGATCCCGGTCCACATGATCGAGACGATCAACAAGCTGAACCGCATCTCGCGGCAAATGCTGCAGGAGAAGGGCCGTGAGCCCACCCCCGAGGAGCTGGCGGTGCGCATGGAGATGCCGGAGGAGAAGGTCCGCCGCGTCGTCAAGATCGCGCGCGAGCCGATCTCCATGGAGACGCCCATCGGCGACGACGAGGACTCCCACCTCGGCGACTTCATCGAGGACGCGACCATCGGTTCCCCGGTGGATCTCGCCACCGGCCAGGGGCTGAAGGAAGCGACCCGCGAAGTGCTCGGCGGTCTCACCGCCCGGGAGGCGAAGGTGCTCCGCATGCGCTTCGGCATCGATATGAATACCGACCACACGCTCGAGGAGGTCGGCAAGCAGTTCGACGTGACCCGGGAACGCATCCGGCAGATCGAGGCGAAGGCGTTGCGGAAGCTCCGGCACCCGACCCGTTCGGAGCACCTGCGGAGCTTCCTGGACGAAGCCGGCGAAACGCGCTAGCGCCACCGAAGCCGTCGCCCTTACGGGCGCCGCCTATGGCCGCAGCCCAGGCCGTTCCCAGCACGGCATCGGGCACCGAGATGTCGCGCGAAGCCCGACACCCCTGCTAGCCGGTGTATTGCCCAGGCCGCTTGTGCATGGAGCGCAAGTCCTTGGTGTTCCACAGGTTATCGTCGATCTTGGACTTCGTCGCCAGATGACGGAACGCCGGAACGGCTACGGGGCGCTTTTCGCCCTGTGCGCGCACGTGCTCCTTCAACCCTAGGCACCGCTAGGCTTTCAGTCGCGAGCACGCGCACAGGGCCGGGGCGCGCAGCCGAAAATCCTCGGCGATCATCACGGCCCGTGGTGCAACATCCGGGCTAGAAGATGATGCTCACCGCGCCGTGCCAGGAGAGGGACTCCAGGTCCAGCACCGCGCGGCGATGCGCTATCTTCAGATCCTCGCCTTCCGGCCTCAGGATGTAGTCGATGGCGCCCACGTACGGCGCCGCCTCGCCACCACGGAACCGGTAGACGAGGACGTTCGCGGACACCGAGAGTTCTCCATTGCCCGCCTCTTCGACCCGCACGTTGGAAACGAACCGGCGGGTCCGCGACCTCGGATTCTCCCGGTGCGCGCCGACACCCGTCAAACGCACCGTCCGGGCACGGAGGCGGATGATGTCGTCGTCGATGAACACCAGGTCCTGGCTTGGGTCCCCTTCCGGCAGATCGGTGGTCGGCACGACGTACCGGGCGTCTTCGGTGAACAGGTCGACCCAGGCGTCGAGGTCCCAGTCGTCCAGAAGCGCCGCTTCCCGGAACAGGAAGGTCTCCACCAGCTCGCGCAACGCTGGCCTGGCGTCGGCGGTCATCGTTCCCCCGCCAGGACGGTCGTTCCGGGGACCGCCGGGGTTTCGGGCTTCCCGGGGTCCGCGTCCTGAACGTTGGCCTGGCGGCGGCCCTGCATGTTGGCGTGCCACTGCCGCCAGAATCCGCGTATCTGGAGTTCGTCCGTCGTTCCGGGCGCGGGATTGAGCATGCCGCGGGAGACGTCGGACCACTCGTTCCCGCTGGCGCGGAAGCCCAGCTGGCAGGACTCCAGAGCCTCGACGTCGTCGGGGGTGGCGAAACCCCCGGGTCCGAAGAAGGTCAGGTAACTGTCCAGCCGGGTGGCGAGCCGGGCGCCCGACTCCTCCCTGGGGACGAGGTGCCAGGCCGTCACGTCCATCGTGCCCGGGGCCAGGGGTTCGATGTACCGGATGGTGATGGCCACGAAGTCCAGGATGAGCAGGTTGGGATAGATGAGCAGATTGCGAGAGGTATCTGCCATCCGCCGGGCGCGCTCTTCGCCGAACCTGCCGGCCAGCCGCCGGCGGGCCCGTTCGATCGGCGCCTTGGCTTCCTCCCCGAACAATGGGTGCCAGTGGGCGATGGGGCGCCCGTTCCGGGCAACGTTCTCTCCGACGCAATGACCGTTCCCCAGGGCTCTCCCTACGCCGGGAGGGCGAGCGGCCATGGTGTCCCCGCTGTCGTCCGTCCCGAGGCCGGTGACGTAATCCACGTAAGTCCGATGGGTCGGCAACAGGTGATAGGAGTCGACGCTGTTCTCCGCCAGCAGCTTCCAGTTGGCCTTGATCGTGTACCGGTTGGAACCGGAGACCACTCGCATCCCTTCCTCGGCCTGATCCAGCACGAGATCAAGGTAATCCCTGGCGCCCGCCAGGTAGGTGACCAGGTCTTCGACCTGGGGATTGAAGCTCACGAAGTAGAGACCCCGGTAGCTGTCGACCCTGGGGGGTTCCCTGAGGCTCATTTCGCTGCGGTCGAAGCCGGGGCCGTAGGCGTCTTCTCCCGGGACGCCGATCAGTGCGCCGTCGGTGTTGAACGTCCAGCCGTGGTAGAAGCACCGCAGGACCCTGGCATGTCCCTCAGGGCGGCGGCAGATCATGGCGCCCCGGTGCGGGCAGGAGTTGAGGAACACCCGGACTTCCCCATCTTGGCCGCGGGCAAGGAGCAGCGGTCGTCCGGTCACCGTGCGGCATCGGTAGTCTCCGGGGTTGTCCACCTCAGACTCGTGCCCCACGTAGATCCAGCAGCGGTCGAAGATCGTTTCCCGTTCCCGACGGAACAGCTCGGGGGAAGTCATGGACGACCGGTGAACCCTGAAGATCCCGCGCTCCCGGTCATCGATGATCAGGTCTGCGATGTCCATGCTCTCGCGCATCTCAAGGAACCGGGCTCGACGCTGCGGCGATCTTACCTCCTCGACCCAGGGGCGTTGTGGGCCGGGCCGATGCCGCCGGACTGGGAAACCGTCCGCGACCGCGCAGACATGGCGCCGGGCGGCCGTTCAGCGTCTCCCGTCGCACCCGATCCGCACCAGCTTGCGGTCCTCGAGACACAGGGCTGTCAGCGCGCGGCCCCACACGCACCCGGTGTCGACGCCGATCGCGCGTTTGCCATCGACACCGTGGAGGGACGCCCAGTGTCCGAAGACGATCGGGCGGTCGATACGGGGCGGGAACTCGAACCAGGGCCTGAAACCGCGCGGCGCGGTATCCGCAGGCCCCTTGTGCAGGAACTCGAGTTCCCCGGACGCGTTCACGAAGCGCATGCGGGTAAAGTAGTTCACGATCGCCCGCTGCCGGGAGATCCCTTCGAGGGACTTCGACCAGACGGTGGGTTCGTTGCCGTACATGGCCCGGAAGAACTTGCGGTAGCGGTCGCCCGCCAGCACCGCTTCGAGCTCCCGGGCGCGCTTTGTGGCCTGCTTGAGGTTCCAGATGTGCGGAACACCGGCGTGCGTCATCACGACGCCACGCCCCTTGTGCAGGAGCGGGAGCCGACGCAGCCAGTGGGCGAGCTTCAGGCAGTCCCGGGCGCCGAGCAGTTCGTCGAGCGTGTCGGACGACCGGGTCGGATGGCCGGCGAAGACGATCGCGAGGAAGTGCAGGTCGTGGTTGCCGAGGACCGTGACGCCGCGCTCGCCGAGCTTGCGCACGAAACGCAGGGTCGCGAGCGAGTCGGGACCGCGGTTGATCAGGTCGCCGACGAACCAGAGCCGATCCTTCTTGCGCCGGTAACGTATCTTCGAAAGCAACGCTTCGAGTTGCGCGAAACAACCCTGCACATCGCCTATGACCCAGGTCGACACCGGGGAGCGTACGTTCAGGCGGCCTTGCGGCCGCCGTCAGTGCACGGCATTCGGCATCGCCAGGGTGAACGCGGGGATGGGCACGGTGAACGCGGCACCGTCGTCGGCGTGGAACTCGTAGTGGCCTTCCATGCAGCCGACGGCCGTTTCCAGGACCGCAGCGCTCGTGTAGCGGAACGACTCGCCGGGCGGGATGCGGGGCTGCTTGCCCACCACGCCGGGTCCCTGCACTTCCTGCTTGCGTCCGTCGCCGTCGGTGATGAGCCACCGGCGGCTCATCAGGCGGGCAGCCTGCTCGCCGACGTTCTCGACCACGATCGTGTAAGCGAACACGTGGCGTCCCTGCTCGGGCGCGGACTCGCCGGGGATGTAGCGGGGGTCGACGTGCACGGTGAACGCATACGCGTCGTCGTCACCCCTGTCGCCGTCCGTGTTCATCCGCTACGCGTCAACTGGTTTGCCATGGCGACGAAACCGCCAAGGCCGACCGCGTCCGGACGGGTCCCGGGGTCGAGCCCGAGGGCGGCGACGTTGAGTCCGAGCGATTGTACGGCATTGCCCAGCCGCTTGCGGCGGGCGCCGAACGCTACGCGGAGCACGGTCCGAAGCGCCTCGACCTCGTCGGCCGCCGGGTCCGGCGGTCGCGGCGTGAGGCGCGCGAACCGCGACAGGACGCGGGGGGGCGGTACGAAGGCGTCCGGCGGGACCGTGAACAGCGCCTCGACGTCGCAGTGGTACTGCGCGATAACCGACAGGCGCCCCCATGCCTTGCTGCCCGGCGCGGCGCACAGCCGTTCCACGACCTCAGCCTGCAGCATGAAGTGCATGTCGACCAGGGGCAGACCGGCCGCGCATGCGTCGAACAGGCGGTTCAGCAACGGCGTGGAGATGTTGTAGGGGAGGTTGCCGACAATGCGCGTAGGTGCTCCCGCGGTCAGTGCGGCGAGATCGACCGTGAGCGCATCGCCCTCCACCACTGTGACGTCAGGGAGTCGCCGCCGCAGCGGGCCGATGAGGTCGCGGTCGAGTTCGACGGCCGTGACACGCGCCTCGGATGCGGCCAGTGCGCCCGTAAGCACTCCACGCCCAGGGCCGATCTCCACGAGTCGGTCGTCCTGGCGAGGCGACAGCGCGGCGACGATGGCGTCCACGACCGCCGGGTCGGCCAGGAAGTGCTGCCCGAACCGTTTACGTGCGCGCTGCAATGCTGACAGCCATGGCAAGTGCCTGGAGGAGGCTGCCCGCGTCCGCCGACCCCTTTCCGGCGAGGTCGAGCGCCGTGCCGTGGTCGACGGAGGTGCGGGGGAAAGGCAGTCCGAGCGTCACGTTGACCGCCGTTCCGAACGAAGCGTACTTCAGGACCGGTAGACCCTGGTCGTGGTACATCGCGAGGATGGCGTCGACCTCGTTCGCGTGTTGAAAGATGGTGTCGGCGGGTAGCGGGCCCTCGACCGCGGCCCCGGCGGCGCGCCACCGGCGGCACACCGGCTCGAGGACCTCGGTCTCCTCGCTGCCGAGGTGTCCGGCTTCGCCCGCGTGCGGGTTCAGTCCGGCGACCGCGACGCGGGGGGCGTCGATGGCGAACGCGGAACGCAGACCATCCATCAGGATGCGCAGCTTGCGATCGATCCGTTCGGACGTGATCAGCGCAGGCACCTCGCCGAGCGGCACGTGGGTGGTGGCGAGGGCCACGCGGAGCGCGCCGCCCACCAGCATCATCACGACGTCCTCCACGTCGCATGCGTCACGCAGGAACCCCGTGTGTCCCGTGAATGGAGCGTCGTTGCGGTCGAGGATCGACTTCTGGACGGGACCAGTGACAAGCGCGGCGAAGTCTCCCGCGAGACATCCGTCGACGGCGGTCCGCAGGGTGCGTAGCACGTAGTCCGCGTTGCCCCGTTCGAGGACGCCCGACGTCACCGGCTCGTCCGCGGACAGGGGAAGCACGGTCATCCGCCCCGGGTCGCGCGTGTCGCCTTCCTCGATCGCGAGCGGCAGCCCGAGCCGTTCGGCCCGTTCGCGCAACACGTTGGGGTCGGCGATCACCACCCCGTCGAAACCGCGCGCCTCCTGAAACGCCTCGATCACGATATCCGGACCGATGCCGGCCGGCTCCCCGGGCGTAACGGCGATGCGCGGTCCGGTCCCGGCACCGGACACGACGCTACTCCCCGATGCGCATCTCGACGTACGCCTCGTCGCGGATCTCCTGCAGCCACTCCTGCAGTTCTTCCTCGAACCGGCGGCTGTGCAGTACTTGCATCGCCATGTTGCGCCGGGCCTCGTCGGACATGTCCCGGTCGCGCCGGTCGAGTATCTCGAGCACGTGCCAGCCGTGCACGCTCTCGAACGGCTGACTGACCTCACCCACGCCCAGCGCCGTCATGACGTCGCGGAACTCCGGCACGAAGTCGCTGCCGTCGGACCAGCCGAGTTCGCCCCCGGCCAGCGCGCTGCCGGGATCGTCGGAGAACTCCTTCGACAGCGTGGCGAAGTCCTCGCCGTCCCCGATCCGCTCGCGCAACTCGAAGATCAGGTCCCGGGTCTCGTCGGGACTGCGGATCGCGGAAGGCTGCACGAGGATGTGCCGCACGAGCGACTGCATCTGCCGCTGCCGGCTGACCCCGCGCTGCTCGAGCAACTGGACGACGTGGAAGCCGAGGCTGTTGCGGATGGGGTCCGCCGTCTCCCCGGGGGACATGGCGATGATCTGCTCGGCGAAAAGACTCGGCAGTTCGCCGGCGCCGCGCCAGCCGAGGTCTCCTCCTTCGAGGGCCGTCGAGGCGGCCGAGTGCTCCATGGCCATCTGCGCGAAGTCGGCGCCGTCGCGAAGCTTCGCGACGATGTCTTCGGCGGCCCTCGCGGCACGTTCGATCGTGTCTGGCTCGGACCCGTCGACGGCGAGCAGGATGTGCCCGACGCGGTACTCGTCGGAGATCATCTCCTGGAAGAACGGCGAGGCGACGAGGTCGTCGAGGTCCTGGTCGGTGATGGTGATGCGGCGGTTGACGAGCAGCCGCTGCACGCGCTGCAACTGCAGTTCGCGGCGGACGTCCTCGCGGAGCTTCCGGTAGCTGCTGCCGTCCCGTTCGAGGGACTCGCGGAACTCGTCGAGGGACATATCGCTCTGGCGCGCGAAATTGTTCACGGCCTCGGTGAGCGTCTCGTCGTCGATGACGATGCCTCGCTGGTTCGCCATCTGGAGCTGGATGTTCTCGATGACCAGGCGCTCCATGAGTTGGCTCATGAGCGCGTCCAGGGGCGGCATCTCGGTGACGCCCTGGGCCTGCAGGCGCTCGTACACGCCGTCGCGCCGCTCGACGAGTTCGGAGGCGAGCACGACGTCGTCATCGACCACCGCCACGATGCCGTCGAGCCGTTCCACCTGGGCCCAGGC
>VXNE01000176.1:0-6101 GCA_009840715.1 Gammaproteobacteria bacterium | reverse complement strand
GCCCGCGCGCGCGACCGCTGGTCGCGTGGTCGTTTCCGATTCGCTAAAACTCCGCGCCAGGGGAGCGCGAGGGCGGCCCGCGTCAGGGGCTTGCCCCTCGCAAGAAAGACCCCTCGCCTTCACCATCCGGTCTCCTCCCGATAGCCCTTGATGCCCCGCGACAGTACGCGCTCCACCCCGGCGCCGAAACCCGCGAGGCCGCGGAACACGAACTGTAGCAGGATGCCTTCGTCGTCGTCCGCTTCGGTGACCGTGTAGATCGAGCGCGGTTCGACGTGACGGTGGTACAGCAGCCGGACCTGCCAGCAGCAGTCGGCGTACTCGATGCCCAGCAGCGCTTCGTTCGTGCGGCCGATCTCGAAGTCGTAGTTCCACTTGCCGAGGGCCGAGACCCGGTTGCCGAGGGGCCACACGAACGACACGTCGCCCTGGTCGATGCGCGAGAGACGGCGCTTGCGGTGCCCCACGTTGACGATACGGCGGTTGTCGCGGCGGTACTGCAGCGAGACGCCGAGTTCGTCCTCCTCGGCGTCGGCGGGGGCCCAGGTCATCCCCGCCGCGGCCGAGAAACGCCCCAGGTTTCCCGCGAACTCGGCGGCGACGGGCGAGGTGACGTGGCGGTCCTCGTCCCGCGGCGCGCCCCGAAGCGTCACGCGGCGGTCGTCGAAGTGGGCGATGGTGCCGATGGCCGCCCGCACGTACTCGCGTCCCGTGTCCGAGTGCAGGAAGCGCGAGGTCACGCCCACCGCCACGCGGTTGGCGTCGCCGATGCGGTCGAGCCCCGAGAAGCGGTTGCGCCGGAACAGTTGCGGGATCGAGAAGCTCGGCACGCTGGCGTCGAAACGGGGCAGGTCGGCCTGGTCCGCGAACTGCTGGCGCAGGTAGTGGATGCGCGGTTCGAGGGTCTGGATGAGTGGGGTCGCGCGCATACGGATGTCGCGCTCGAAGAAGAGGCCGGCATCGATGTCCCCGAAGCCGATGCCGCGCTCGGGCGTTCCGTCGATGCGGCGCGGGGCGTCGTCGAGGTCGTAGCCCGTATAGCGATAGCCCGCGCCGACGTTGAGGAAACCCCACGAGCGGAGCATGGGCAGCTCGACCCGGGGCTCGACGTGCAGACGCTGCCCGCCCGGGATGGCGACATCCCCCGGCGTGGGGTGATCGAAGGCCGTCCAGACCGTGGCGAGGGACCACTCGAACGGCCCGGCCCGCGCGCCGGCGTAGCCCACGTCGATCTCCGGAAGCCGCCGGTAGGGCTCGCGTCGCTCCTCGAGCATCTGGAACCCCAAGCCGCTGATGCCCGCGGCGAACCCTCCCCGGGCGTAGCGTGCCTCCGCGAAGCGCGTGAGGTAGGCCCGGCTCGTGACGGCGAGCCCGGTCCCCATGTCGCGGAAGTAGTCGTCGTCGCTCGCCGCGACACCGTCGATGCGGGTGGAGGCGCCACCGAAGTAGCCGGTGTGGTCCAGTCCCAGCAGCCATCGGTCGACCGGCTCGAAGCGGCCCGGTAGCCCCAGCGACCGGAAGTCGTCCCGGTCGAAGCGTCCGTCGTATTGGCGGTCGTCGGCGAGGAAGGCGCCCGTCGCCTCGGTGCGGGAGGAACGGGAAAGATGACGGGCTTCCACCTCGGCTCCGGTACCGCGCTTCGAGGCGTGACGCGCGGTGACGGTAGCGTCGTAGTTCGGGGCGATGTTCAGGTAGTAGGGGAGTTCCAGGCGGATGCCGGCGTCCTTCGAGGTCCCGGCGCTCGGAAACAGGAAACCGGACTGACGCTCGGCGGAAAGGGGGATGCGCAGCCGGGGCGCATGGAACACCGGCACCCCCCGGACCCGGACGGTCGCGTCCCGCGCCCGCGCGAAACCGGTGTCCTCCTCGATGGCCAGGTAGCCCGCGGCGACTTCCCAGGCGTTGCTGTCCGGATCGCACCGCGTGAGTCGCGCCTCGGAGAAGCTCAGAGTTCCGCCCTGCCGCTCGACGGTCCGCGCGGAGCCGCGGAACTCCGTGTCGAAGAGCAGGAAGTCGACGTCCACCATGCTGGCCTGCGCGGCATCGGTCCCGACCCGCGTCCGTGCCCCGGTGAGCGCGAGCCCGGGTTCGGACAGGCTGCCCCCTTCCGGGAGTTCGATCCTGCCGGGATCCTGCCCCAGGGTGGCGCGCGGGCCCTGGATCAGCCGGTTGCCCTGGGTGATGACCACGTCGCCGACCAGTTCTGCGGACTCGCGCATCAGGTAGCGTGCCCCGTCGGCCACGGCATGGATGGGAAAGCCTGACGGGTCGGAGTCCCGCGGCTCGGGGTAGGCACGCTCGACGTACGCGCCACGGCACCACGACGGCAACGCGGCGGCCTGCCTCGCGGGGAGTGCCGAGCGGGGTTGCCAGTACGTGCGAGCGAGATCCTCGCCCGCGGTGGGACCCTGGCCGTGCACCGGCGGCGACACCAGGCCGAGGGCGAGAGCGACAGCTGCCCACAGCGTGAGGCCGAGCGTTTGTGGCGTACGCGATTTCACGCGGGAGCGATGATAAAGGACGCGCCGTCCCTTTAGGACGCGCGCTCCTGCGTACAATGGCCGGCCGTGGATGACCGTCGCCGGCAGCTTGAGAGTTGGTGCGAGGCGCAGCTCGGACCCGTCTCGGCGTTCGAGGTCCTCCCCGTCGAAGCCAGCACGAGGCGGTTCTACCGCGTGCGGACGCGCGAGGCTTCGCGCGTGGCGATGGATGCGCCGCCGGCGACCGAGAACAACCTGCAGTTTCGAAGGCTGTCAGGGCTGTTCCGCGACAACGGCGTACCGGTGCCGGAAGTGTTCGCCTTCGACGAACGCGGGTTCCTCCTCGTCACCGACTTTGGGGACCGCCTCTTTTCGGCGGTGTATGCGGATGGCGGCGAAGAGGGGGCGCTGGAACTCGCGATCCGGGCCCTCGCGCGCATCCAGGCCATCCCGGCGGAGGCGGTGCCGCCGTACACCGCACAACGGTTCCGCGACGAACTCGAGATCTTCACGGAGTGGCTAGTCGGAGCCCTACTCGACGGCAGCCCGCCAGCCTTCCTCCCCGACGTGTGGCGGGCCCTGGTGGACGCGACCCAGGCACAGCCGACGGTGACCGTGCACCGCGATTACCACAGCCGCAACCTCCTGCTGCGGGACGACGGCGGGCTCGGCATCGTGGACTTCCAGGATGCGCTGGCGGGCCCGGTCACCTACGACTTGGTGTCCCTCCTGCGAGATTGCTACCACGTGTTTCCGGAGGAGGAGGTGGCTCGGTGGCGGACCCGCTACCGGGCGTTGACCGATGCCGGGATGGCGGGAGCGGACTTCGCGCGGGCCTTCGATCTTACGGGCGTACAGCGCCACCTGAAGGCGGCGGGGATTTTCGCGCGCCTCAAGGAGCGGGACGGCCGCGACAGCCACTTGGCGGACATCGTGCCGACGCTCTCGCGGGTCGTCGCCGTCGGCCGTGCGTACCCGGAAACGCGGCGTCTGGCCGAGTGGATCGACGGCGACGTATTGCCGCGGGCAAAGGCGGCGACATGCGCGCAATGATCCTGGCCGCCGGCCGTGGGGAGCGGTTGCGCCCTCTCACGGAACGCATGCCGAAGCCGATGATCCCGATCGCCGGGGCACCGCTGATCGTGCATCAGCTCCGTTGGCTTCGGCGCGCCGGGATCGAGGAGGTGGTCGTGAACCTGCACCATCTTGGGGACCAGCTCGAAAGTCACGTGGGAAGCGGGCGCGACCTGGGCGTGCGGGTCCACTACAGCCGCGAGGAGACGCTCCTCGGAACGGGGGGTGGCGTCAAGCGGGCACTACCCCTGCTCGACGGGGGTCCGTTCCTGGTGCTGAATGGGGACATCTGGACCAACTTCCCCTTCCGGACGCTCCTGGGCGCGGCGCCCACGACGGCGCACCTCGTGCTGACCGCGTGCCCGCCGCACCGGACGCACGCGGACTTCGCCCTGGCCGACGGCCGGTTGCGGCGTCACGGAGGCGAGGGGGACGACTTGGTGTTCTGCGGTATTGCCGTGCTCGATCCGGGCATCTTCGACGACACGCCTGACGGCCCATTCGACCTGGCACGGGACATCTACTTCGACGCGGCGCACGCCGGCCGCCTCACCGGCGAGCTTTTCGAGGGGACGTGGTTCGACATCGGCTCCCCCGATCAACTGCGCGCCGTCCGGCGGCTGACCGACTGAGATTCAGGTGGCCAGGGAGGGCGCATGTAAAATGCCCGGATGCCCCTGACGCCCTGGATCGCCCCCTCGATACTCTCGGCCGACTTCGCGCGTCTTGGCGAGGACGTCGATGCTGTGCTCGCGGCCGGCGCCGACCTCGTCCACTTCGACGTCATGGACAACCACTACGTGCCGAACCTCACGGTAGGGCCGCTCGTCCTCCAGGCCCTGCGGGCGCACGGCGTCACGGCCCCGGTGGACGTGCACCTCATGGTCAAGCCGGTGGACAGGATCGTCGGTGACTTCATCGAAGCCGGCGCGGACTACGTGACGATCCACCCGGAGGCGACCGAGCACGTCCACCGCTCGCTCTCCCTGATCCGGGAGGGCGGCGCGAAGGCGGGCCTGTCGCTGAATCCCGGAACGCCCGTAACCGTGCTGGACCCGGTCCTCGACCTGGTCGACCTCGTGCTCGTGATGTCGGTGAACCCCGGTTTCGGGGGGCAGGCATTCATTCCGCGCAGCCTCGAGGCGGTGCGTGCCGTGCGGGAGCGGCTCGATGGGCTCGACCGGGAAGTGCGGCTGGAGATCGACGGCGGCATCAAGGTCGACAACATCGGCGCGGCGCGGGAAGCGGGCGCGGATACCTTCGTCGCGGGTTCCGCGATCTTCGGTTCGGACGACTACGCCGCCACGATCGCGGCGATGCGCGCGCAGATTGCCTGATTCCGACGTGCGCCCGGGCTACGACGCCTACCTGTTCGACCTGGACGGGACGCTGGTCGACACCGCCCCGGACATCATGGCGGGGCTCAACGTCACGCTCACGGAGTACGGCCACGGCGCCGTCGACGAGGCGCGCACGCGGGACTGGGTCGGCCGCGGCGTGGGTCCCCTCATCCGGCTTGCGCTACGACATCATGGGCAGCCGGAGCCGCCTCCCGACGTGACGGACGGGATGATCGAGCGGTTCCGCGACTACTACGCGCGGCACATCGCGGACCGGGGCGGGCCCTATCCGGGCGTGCGCGAGGCGCTCGACGGACTGCACGGCCGCGCCGCGCTCGGTGTCGTCACCAACAAGCCAGGGCGGCTCACCGGCCTGCTGCTGGACGCGCTGGACCTGTCCGGGTACTTCGGCGTGGTCGTCGCCGGCGACACGCTGCCCGTCGCGAAACCGGCTCCGGATCCGGCCCTGCATGCCTGCGAGACCCTTGGCGTCGAAGCGCGCCGGGCGCTCTTCGTGGGCGACTCAACGACCGATGTGGCCTGCGCCCGCGCCGCCGGGTGCGACGTGGTCTGCGTCTCCTACGGCTATCGTGCGGGGGCACGGCCCGAAGACCTCGGCGCGGACCGTATCGTTGATTCGCTCACCGCCCTGATATAGCCTCGCCCCCTTCACCCGAGCGCGTCCTCCGTGCCGAGCGAGCAAGCACACCCCCGCTGGCGATGATCCCTCCGGGTTCCATTGGAACCACTCGCCAGCGTGCGCGCTGCAAACTCGCATCTCGGGTACTCCTCTCATGAACAGCCGCTCCGTTGCGTCGTCCGGCGCAAGCTCCCGCGTCCCCGTGGTCCACGAGGTCCTCGCCGACCTTGACACGCCGCTTTCCGTCTACCTGAAGCTCGCCGACGCGCCGTACAGCTACCTCCTCGAGTCGGCGGAAGGCGGGGAGAAGTGGGGCCGCTACTCGATCATCGGGCTGCCGTGCCGCACGGTCATCCGCGTGCGGGGCCACCGCGTGACGGTGGAGACCGACGGGCAGGTCGTGGATGAGCTCGACGCCGACGACCCGCTCGAATTCATCGAGGCCTACCGGGCCCGTTTCGAGATTCCGGACGAGGCACTGGACGCCGGGGGCGGGCTGCCGCGCTTCATGGGTGGACTCGTGGGGTACTTCGGCTATGACACAGTGCGCTTCATCGAGCCGCGGCA